>JBGPAN010000375.1:0-4635 GCA_041480785.1 Bacteroidota bacterium
AACCGGATAAGGGGTATTGGCGTCAAAGCGAGTGTATCCGGCGCCCGTGGCTTCATGCGCGGCGTGGATAATTTCGTCGGGTGTATCAAACAACGCTGTTATGGCAAAGAGATGCTTTTCATTCATAGATGCTATTCAGCGTCTAATGTTTCGATGGCCGCTTTCACTTCGCTCATCGAGACGACAGGCAAGACTCGGACAAAAATCAGAATCAGCGTAAAGAACAATCCAAAACTTCCCAGGAGAATCCCTATATCATAGAACGTCGGCGTATAGTGTCCCCAGCTCGACGGCAGAAAATCCCGCGAGAGCGATGTCACGATAATAACGAATCGCTCGAACCACATGCCGATGTTTACGGTGATACCAATAACAAACATCGCCGGAATCGATCGCCGGATTTTCTTGATCCAGAACAATTGCGGGAAGATCACGTTGCAGCTCACCATCGTCCAGTAGGCCCAGGCATACGGTCCGAGAGCCCGGTTGAGAAACACGAACCGCTCAAACTGGTTGCCACCGTACCATGCGATAAAGAACTCCATCGCGTAGGCATATCCCACCATGGAGCCTGTGACGATCATAACCTTGTTCATCTTCTCGAGGTGATCGAGAGTGATGATGTGCTTTAGATTGAACGCCTGACGAACGAAGATCAGAACATTCTGCACCATGGCAAATCCGGAAAACACGGCTCCGGCCACGAAGTACGGCGGAAAAATGGTCGTATGCCAGCCGGGAATGACGGACACGGCGAAGTCAAAGCTCACGATTGTATGAACAGAAAGCACCAGAGGTGTCGCAAAGCCTGCCAGAATCAGGTAGGCTCGCTCATAATGCTGCCAGTGTCTGTTGGAATGCCTCCAGCCGAGACTGAAAACCGAGTAAATGATCTTCTTGATCTTGCTCGTTGTCCGGTCTCTCAGGGTCGCCAGGTCAGGGATCAGGCCGACGTACCAGAAGACGAGAGAGACAGTGAAGTATGTCGACACCGCGAAAACGTCCCAGAGCAGCGGCGAGGTGAAATTTACCCATAGTCCGTGTTGATTCGGATAAGGTGATAAATAAAGCGGCAGCCATTGGCGTCCGGTGTGCAAGAGCGGGAACAATCCGGCGCACATAACAGCGAAAATAGTCATTGCCTCAGCGAAGCGGGCGATACCCGTCCGCCATCGTTGCCTGAGGAGGAAAAGGATAGCGGAGATCAGCGTTCCGGCGTGACCAATACCGACCCAAAAAACGAAATTGACGATATCAAATCCCCAGCTCACAGGCTGGTTGACGCCCCAGAGGCCGAGACCTTTGTAGAGCGTCATTCCAATACAGAACACTCCGATGGAGAGAAACGAGAGCGCAATGCTGAAGATGATCCACCACGTGCGTGAAGGAAATTGATCGAGCGGAGCAGCGATGGTCGCGTCGAGCTCAGCAGCCCTGGGGCTTCCCTCAACAACGGGGAGTTCGCGTGTATAGTCCATTGCAGCAGTGCTCACGTAAGATTCTCCGAGTGCATATTGCGCAATTTCGCGAGGTATGTCACGTTCGGCCGTGCGTTCGTATCTTCGAGCACATGATAGCCAAGGTCGTGAGCACGATAGAGCGAGATTTCCGACTTCGGATCGTTCATATCACCAAAGACAATCGCCGTTGCCGGACAGGCTTCCTGGCAGGCGGTTTTCACGTCGCTCCCCTTCAATGGTCTTCCTTGCTCGGTGGCATGCTGGCGGGCATCAGCAATCCGCTGAACGCAGAACGAGCACTTCTCCATGACACCGCGGGAACGGACTGTCACCTCGGGATTATGCATGAGGCTGATGGGCTCCTGTTCATAATACCCTTCAGCGAGATTATCCCTCCAGTTGAAGAAGTTGAAACGACGCACCTTGTACGGACAATTGTTTGAGCAATACTTGGTACCCACGCACCGGTTGTACACCATTTGATTCAAGCCGTCGGGGCTGTGATTGGTTGCCACCACGGGGCAGACGTTTTCACATGGCGCGTTGTCACAATGCTGGCAGAGCATTGGCTGGTGGCTGAGCGACGGATTGTCGGAAGTGCCGGCATAATACCGGTCGAGACGAATCCACTGCATCTCTCTCCCCCGTTGTACCTGCTCCTTGCCGACGACCGGGATGTTGTTCTCTACATTACATCCGGCTACGCAGGCATTGCATCCGATGCACTTGTTCAGATCAATCGACATCGCCCACTTGAGACCGTTGTACTCAACGTCTTTCGCGATGTTGAAGAATTCTTTTTTCTCGTGATGGAGGAACTTGGGGTCTTTCTCGTACTTCAGCAGGGTTCCTTCCCGGATAATCTCGCGCTTCAGATGGAGCTCTTTGACAAATGTATCATCGAGCGAGTGGTGTTCCTGGGTCGTCACCAATTCGTATCTCCCTGAGGCTCTGGAGATTTTTGCCCCAGCGACAACCCTTGCACCATTCAACGAAACTATCGGCAACAGGACGGTTGCATCCACTCCGACCTCGGAACCAATTGGACCGGCGTTCGTCCTGCCGTACCCCAGTTCAATGGAGACATATCCGTCCGCTTGACCCGGTTGGACAAACACAGGCAGTGTTTGCTTCCCATGAGGCAGCGTGATCTCGATTCGATCGTTGGTGTCGACTTCAAGCTCTTTGGCTGTTCTGGTCGAAATGGACGCGTAGTTGTCCCAAACAACTTTGGAAATCGGATGCGGCAGCTCCTGCAGCCACCCATTGTTGGCAAACGTCCCATCGCCAAGATAGGAGTTCCTCGTGAGACCTACGACGTAGCCCTGTGATGGGGCAGAAACGACGGAAACCAACGAGTCGCTCTTGAATCGATAATCGCCGGTACCGTGCTCGTCGACCGCAATAACTCCGTCGTGCAACGAAGCGTACCAGAAGGACTTGAAATCCACTTTTCGGTTCATCATCGGGAAGAGCGTTTTTTCCCAATGCCCCACGAGGTACTCATGATAGAGCGTCTCTTTGAATGAATCTTTTCCCTGAATCCAGGAGAGAAGAACGGCTTCCTTCTGACGTGTGTCATACAGCGGAGAAATAACAGGCTGCTGGAACGAATAGACACCGGTGCGGACCTTGAAATCGCCCCAGGATTCGAGAGCGTGGTTCGCGGGAAGCACGTAAGCACAGTATCGCGAAGTCTCGTCCGCGCTTTCGACAAGGCTAACGCTTCCGGGGACCCGTTTCAGGGCTTCCTCATAGCCGAACTCCTTCGGCAACTGGAATACAGGATTTGTTCCGAGATGAATCACGGCACCAACCTGACCGGATTTCATTCCGGCAACAAGAGACTCAAACTCTGAGGGCGTCGAGAGGTTCGAATATGACACGGCCTTCTCTTTCTCGTACAGCGCTGAGTTCCCCAGCATTTCATTCAGGTAGTTCACTGCGACATGGACTTCAATAGGAAGGACATCACCCGCGACAACGATTGAATGTCCGATGTTTGCGGAGAGATCATCTGCCAGATGATTCAGAACCTCAACCGGAAGCGAGTGCTGGTTGGCGAATTGCAGGAGGCTCGCGCCGCTCGCCGGTACCGGTATCGTCCCTTTCAACGATCCCTTCTTCCGAACCAATCCGATTTCGTTAATCAGTGCAAGAAGAAGATCCAGCTGTTGGGTTGGATTGAGCCGCAACCGATAATCAGCGTTTGCCCCGGTCAGACTCATCGCGCCCTCAACGCAATAGAGCCGGTTGAAGTCTTTTGACTTCATGATGTCGCGACCATTCGTGAAACGGCGAATCTGCTCGATCGTCATTCCTTCCGTGCCGAGGAAATCCGATTCGAGCGCGAGAACAATCTTCGCCTTCTCCCAGCTGATGGACGGAATCTCTGTCGAACCGTAGCTGAGTTGCCACGCGCGTCGGCGGCTCGCATCGTTGAAAAAATCGTACACATAAAGGTGCGTCGTTGGATACTTTGCGCGGAAGTCTGTCAACAGTTTTGCCGCTATCGGCGAATGAACAGAGTGCAAAACGACTGCGATCTCTTTTGAATTCTTTGCACATTCATCGAGCAGCCGGGTAATCTCAGCATCTGCTTGCTTCCATGTCAGAGCACCCGATTTGCCTGACGAACTCCCATATTCGGGACCCCTCAAACGGTAGGGGTCATAGAGATTAAGGACACTTCCCTGCCCCGTCGCGCAGATCTTTCCCTGGTTGATCGGATGATCGGGGTTGCCGTCAATTTTGATCGGTCGACCCTCGCGTGTCTTGATGAGCACTCCGCATGCCTGCCCACATCCTGTACAGGTCGAAGCATAGTAATTCGGAACTCCTGGAGTTACTTCTTCAGGTTTCTTGGTGTACGGAACAATCTCCCCACGGTCGCGGTAGTTGCTGCATCCGGCAGCAGCGAATGCAGCAGATGCCGTGAGGAGAGCGAGGAACTGTATGCGCGACATGCCGGAAAGTTCCGACATCTGAAAATCGTCCGTCACACCATCCATGAACTCATGCGCTTTGAGCTCGCTGACTGAGTCCCTGTTGTGCAACTCCCGTAAACTCTTCCAGTATCTTGATTCGTTAGACATTCGACTTGGAGCTTTCCTTTGTTCTCGGGACTGCCAGCGGATTTGTGGTTACACTCACCGGACGCTCCTGGTTCGATGCT
>JBGPAN010000376.1:0-4631 GCA_041480785.1 Bacteroidota bacterium
CTGTATGAGTATTCGATCTTCTTGTGATAGCAGCGGCACGACCGAATTCACGTCTCTGATGAATTTTGATTTCCCGGGTGGATCAACCGTGCCTGGCGAATCACCAAGGATCTCTTGGAGTTTGAGGGCATCATCATCAAGCGAGTGTGGAGTTTGACTTGGTAACAAGCCTTGACGATATTTGTCAATACGAATGTTTAGGGCGATTTTCGTCACAAAAGTCAAGAACTTCGCTCTGCCCGGTTGATAGGCCTTGGCAGCCTTATCGACAGCTTCCTTCGCGATTTCCTCGCATGTAGTTTCGTCCATTCCACATTTCTTCAGCACTCCCATTACTCGCGGTATGAACTCATCGTTTAGGACTTGGGCAACTTCGTTGACCTCTTTCGGGTCATGGAGGTGACCCGAAAGGAGTGCCCAGATTTTCCTGTCGAAGACGGCATCGTTTTCTTTCATCAGAAAATCTCCATTTAAGGGGGCCCCTTCCATCATGTTATACGTATACCTGTGACACCCTCGGAATCACTTATGAAAAGGCGTCCGGAGGCAGACGGCCGGCGAAACAAACCAAAACTGCCCTCTCGAACAATCTAACATAGCCTCTGGATCTACGCAAGGTCTAGCCGCACCCGTTTGGTTCAATTGTGCTCTCCTGCACCGTCGAGGCGAGCCTGTACGCCCCTGTTGTCCTGAATGAGGTCCTGACTTCTTATGTCTGGATGAAGTCAAAGAAAGGTGCATTATTTGCGTTTTCTGTTGGATACATCCTAATTCATCTCCTCTCCGAACTTCCTGACAAAACCCACTCGCAGCCACTTGATTGTATTGTGCATCCTCACACCGTTTGTATTTCCTCCCTCCGTTCCCTATATTCTCGATGGTTACCGCATAACATTTCATTCGAGTCCAGAGACCTTGTTTGAGTCCGGAGACCTAAGCCACCACGGCCTGCAATCAGGCTGTTGGTTTAGGGCTTTCTCTTTTTCGGTCACATCCATCCGGCCGACAAAGCCGAATGGACCCTAGAAAGGTCGAGGCCAACAAGAGGTTCGAATTCCCTTGATTGACGATCTTGCCGCGATTCCTTGTCGCCTCACATTTGTTATTGTTCCTCTCGTTCCTTACATTCGTTCACAGTCGAATTCATCCGGCTGACATACAGAGAGTCCCAGAGACCTTGAGTCCAAGAGACCTAAACCGAATGCAGCGTATGCATAGCTGCCGATTTAGGTCTTTGCTTTTCAACCAGATCAGGATTGAAAATGGACTCGACGCAGGACTTCAAACGGACCCGGCTCCCCTTCGACACCCCAACCAAAATCTCAAGGACTTCCAAAGAGGTTTTGCTCAACGACTACGGCAACAAGAGAGCTATCGTTAATCGAGGGATTGTAACGATTCAAACGAAGAAGCTGAAAGGCGACAAAAGAGAACTGATCCGCATCAACACGAATGTCTCGCCGGCTACCATAGAGTTCATCCTCGGAGATACAGAAGCCTGAACACCTTCGGGCGAAAGTGCTCAGGCTCCTCCCACCATCTGACCTTGATTTGGATCGATGCGATCTGTTTGCAGGGGAAAAGGCGTCCCTCCCTTGAGTCCCCGCCGCGTTGCCAGACGCCTTTCCCCTCGCCTCCCTCCCAGCTACAACAACCGAACCCGTGATTTCAGATTCGTCTTTCCTACAACAGCCTCTTTGGAATCCTCGGCAGGCCACACAACAATTTCCTCATAGCACATCGTGCCAAACATCTCTTGGCGTGCCGATTCAGTCAACAGTATCGGAAACTTGCCCTCCAATTTGCCATCGACCTTCAAGAAACTCAGTGGCGTAATAATCTTGTTCATCCGTCGTCCTCGTCTTTCTGAAAAGATACGATCGCAACCCTCTCTTTGCAATCTTATCTCATTTGCATTTCCGTACCAATCACTTTGCACTTCGTTACCATCAATTTGCCATTCCTCCCCCAGTCAACCGGAACATTCCGCCGATCGCCTCCACTCACCCTTCTTGTCGTACCTTTACTGCCAATACCTAGCCCCGAGCCCCCGAAATCGTCAGCGGTGTGGGGTGGCGGCTTAATCAAGTGCGTTCAACTTTCGGTGAAATTCACTGAAATGTTCAAGAATGCAGTACTCTATCCTCACCGAAAGTTATGGCTTGTGTGTTGGGGGCTCAATCACGTGGGTTACGATTTCGGTCTCCTTCTCTTGGTTACTTCTCTTGGAGAGGCAAGAGAAGTAACTGACGCCAAAGAGCTCAATCAGGTTGCGTCATACCCACTCTCTCAAGCCGCTGTATTCTCTGATGAGGAATTCTCATCCTCTCCTAACTTTTCTGCCAATCGTTTCTCTTTGCTTTTCCCCTAGCCTGTTTGT
Organism: Bacteroidota bacterium; assembly: GCA_041480785.1. Taxonomy (GTDB): domain Bacteria; phylum Bacteroidota; class Ignavibacteria; order UBA10030; family UBA10030; genus UBA9647. The sequence goes on from JBGPAN010000376.1 coordinate 2,381, forward strand.
TATCTTGCCCCCGCATCATCAGACCATAAAAGTGACACACTAAATCCAACAGACAACCTTCAACACCATCCACGCATTTTTGCAGCACCCGCTTCATCTGTAACCGCGGATAACAGCACATCCCGCACCAGTTTCCTCTTTTGAAAATCTAACCCAGAGTCCGGAGACCTTTTGAGTCCGGAGACCGTTCGCCGGGAAGAACCGTTTCGTTCGAAGCGGTTTGAACCGGTCACTTCCATGTGGTCTTCTACACCAGGACCGGAACTCTGGAATCGATTCAGATCATAGGCCGCAGCCCTTCAATCACAAGACTCAAGGCGAGAATCCCACACTTCGCCGCCGAGTCAGAACCCCTCGTGATCATCGGAGAGACTGGTGTCGGCAAAACACTGCTCGCCAAGGCCATCCATGCCCGTAGCCCGCGGCGGTCGTTGAAACTGAATTCAGTCAACTTCAGCATCCTTAGTGAACGCGAACAAAGGGTGGCACTTTTGGGTGGAGGCTCACCGGAGCTCCCAACCACCCGGCGCGGTTGCCTCGAACCTCCATCAACGGTTGTTATCAAGCACATCGACCACGCAAGCCCATTCCTGCAGGAAAGACTGGCCGAAGCGCTGACAAAGAAGAAAATCACCAGGCTCGGAGCGGACACATGGAATCTTATTCTCGCCAAGCCCATATTCACGCTGAGACAATCACTGCTCAGCCTATATCACAAAGGACAGATCATAGAACCTCTCTTTCTCCACCTCAGACTCTATGAACACATCTCAGTCCTTCCTCTCCGCGAACGTAAGGAAGACATATCGCTACTTGTTCACCATATTCTCGATGAATTTGTTGACGGCAGGAACTTGCTGAGTCTGGAACTGGCCCAAGTAACTCGCGATATCATAAAAAACGGGAAAATCGAGGCGGGTCTTCTTGAACTATTGAAACAGCAGCGGTGGGATCAGAATGTCCTACAACTCAAGGCCTATATCCGCAGCCTCTTGCTGCCAAATCATCCGGATTCAATCCAAGAGCCTGAGAAAATCGAACTGATGAAAATGATGCTGATGATCGAGGAGGGAAGCGAATTCTCACTGCATGAGTCTTTCGGACTAATCCAGAAGTGCATTATTGATCGCGCTTTGCAGAAGTGTGGAGGCAACCGAACATCAGCCGCTGCGATGCTCGGACTTACCAAGCGATCCGTCCTCAGATGATCTGGTTCTCAGCTCACACCAAGCGAACTACAGTTCCGGGATCCCGATTGGTAGTCTTGAACTTTCCTCGGCATGATGATAAAGACCGACGCGAATGGATTGCATCGTCGTCGGTTTTCGTTGCGGCTGAAAAGAACGATTTAGCTCTTTTACACTTTCTTAAGCCCGCCAACTACTGGGGCCTTCTTATGGAAACGAGTTGCATCAGTCCGTAATCATCTGGGTGCACTATGATGGCCCAGTCCCTTTGAACAGTTTCAATGCCATTTCGTATGCGTCCTTGAAATCGAGACCGGTATCCAGGTTCGGGTCGATCTTCTTGAACCCAACATACATGAAGCTAAGCAGTTGAAGTCCGGAAAACTGCTCTTGAGGTATTGACTTTAGCGAGTACCGCTTGTCAGCCTTCGTAAAGTCAATTCCTGTTGTTCCAAGCATCCCGATCTCGAATGCGATGCTCTGTATCTCTTCGGATGTCATGTGCTCGAATCGCTCAAGAGCATTCACAAGATACATCATCGTAGCTGGTTCTTTCCGCTTGAGTAGCTCAGGGTTCGTCGTCCCTTGTGGATACTCCTTCATCGCGACATCATCTCTGAACTCAAACCACTCGCCGAGCCTCAACATCTCGGCAAACTTGCCAATGAGCCTGTACTCATCTGCTGCGCCAATTTCCTTATACGCGTCCAGCCAAACATGAAAGAGCTTGTCTCCTGTTTCAAGGACGTCGGATGCCTTATAGGGCTCAGCGTATTTGGTCTTGCCTTTGTAGAGCCAATCTGCGAACAGAGCATAAGAGGCATTCATCGCAACGTTGGCCTGATAGATTTTTCTCGGTGCAAGCTTCTGAACATCTTCGGAAGTCAGGACGCCGGCGTTCTCTCGTTGGGTCGAGTACAATGAAACGAACTGAGATGGACGAAGGTTGGGATACTTAATGAATAGACGGTACTCAATCACCATGTCAAGGGGGCAATTAAAAAGTTGGTTGGTCAATCCCGACACCCACTCCCGCGTCAACCGATCGGCGTCATCACTCGGAA
>JBGPAN010000377.1:0-4630 GCA_041480785.1 Bacteroidota bacterium
ATCTTTCTGTAGTCTGTAATGTTGATGTCGTGTTTCCGCGCGAGTTCTGTGAACTCAGCGTCGTCCGAAAGAATCGTGTGCAGTCCGCTCAGAATGTGAAGTTGTGCTTTGATCGACTGCCGAATGAGGTCTCGCCAAATCTCCGGCAGGCGTCCTCCTGGGGGTGCTATGCCGATCAACATGTGTGTCGGATGGAGATGAAGACCCTCCTCGAGGTTCCGAAGGACTGGAATGTCACCGCCATAGCCAAGCACCTGTTGGGCCGTCATGCCGGCTTTGGTGCTATCAACAACTCCAATGACTTCTCCGGGGAGATATGCAATTGCGCCGTTCGCCGTCTTGGATTTGAGAGGACTGAACCGTCCTTCCGCCACAGCCAGTATTCTACGTTTCATGAAGCAATCAACCGAGTTCAGGACAGACGTGGGCGCACGCCAGTTGAGTCAACTCGCCCAAATGATCCGATTCCGATTCACCTTCCGGAGCATCGTTGCAATTGATGAACTGTGCCGGATGTAGGTACTTACCAAAAAATCTCAAGAAACTCAAGCCGTTTTGTTTGGCACGACCTTTGTAGAGCGAGTTCGCTTGCATGCGGAGGCTCAGGCATATTTCACAAGTGAGCGGGCGTCTATGAAATGGTGGGACCCTGAAGGGCTTGGCAAACAAAGAAGAATGGATTGGAGCAAGCAGGACAGATGATCCACGGCGAGAAACGGATCAGCGAAACGATCTGAGTTTTAGACTTGTCTCGTTGGACGGGACGCAAGTCCCGTCCAGACAAACGGGCCGGCAACCCAATTCGGGTCTTAGACTTGTCTCGTCAGACGCGACACTGGGCCCGTACAGAATGTCGGGTCAGCGACCCGACAGACATATGGGGCTGGGACCCGATCTAAGTCTTGATCTAGCTCGTCGGACGGGACGCCAGTCCCGTCCACGGAGTCGGATCTGTAACTCCGTCTACAACGCCAACAACCCCGGCTTGCAATATGTCCACGGCCAATCCTTCCAAGATTTCACGAGACCAGCTTTTTGTGGATTGAAGAGTACGTACCACAGAATCCTCTCCAGTTCGCCGCCATCCCGGACAAAGTGATCGTAGCTTTCGTCCCTCCAGAAAGCCCCTCGCCGACGCAATATCTTGTTCGCTTCAAGGGCAGTATGTTTCTTCAGCGATCCAAGGATTTCCGTCACCGGATAGCGCACGAGCCTTCGGTTCTGCTCAGCTTCACTATTCCTCGTGGGTTGTGGTATGCTGCTCGCTTTGCTGCCGAGCAACTGAAATACTATGTGGACATGGGTCGGCATGATGCACGAAGCATACAAGTCGTATTTTAGCCCATCCCGAAACATGATTGCGTCCTGAACAATTTCGGCAACGGCGGCATTCTGCAACCACCGAGGACCCAAATTTGAAGAACTCCGAATTGAGTCGAGACGCCAGAAGTGATCCTGATGACAATTTCGCCTACTAAAATGAGACCGCTCCTTAATGAGCTTCACGGGCAGCGAGCCCGCAAGCCGGAATGTGACAAAGTACGTAGCTCCTGGTGGCTGATAGTGGGGCAAATGTCGCCGATAGAAGATTTCCATGGTGTTAATCGAATTTGGTCGAGTCGGCGACCCAATCCAAGTCTTAGACTTGTGTCGTTGGACGGGACGCCAGTCCCGTCCATACAAATGGGTCGGCGAAACGATCTGAGCCTTAGGTCTGTGTCGTTGGACGGGACGCCAGTCCCGTCTAGACAAATGGGTCGGCGAAACGATCTGAGCCTTAGGTTTGTGTCGTTGGACGGGACGCCAGTCCCGTCCATACAAACGGATCAGCGACCCGTTTCACGACATGGTTGCCGAAGGACGTCAGGCGCGAGGATGAAACGTTCGGTGAACTTCTTTGAGGTATTCGCGGTCGATGTGCGTGTAGATTTGTGTCGTGGAGATATCCACGTGACCAAGCATTTCCTGGACTGCGCGAAGATCAGCGCCACCTTCCAGAAGATGAGTGGCAAATGAGTGGCGAAATGTGTGGGGATGGATTTCTTTTTTGATCCCAGCTGCACGGGCGTATTTCACAACCAAATCCCGTATTGCCGCGCGTGACAGTTTCCCGCCTCGGAAGTTCAGAAACAGCACATCCTTCGAACGACCTGCTTTTACTAGGTGAATTCGCACATCCCGCTGGTAGGTTGTCACCCAATCGATTGCTGATGGGCCAATCGGCACAAGACGCTCCTTCGACCCTTTGCCAAAGACCAGTATCAGGTCCGATTCGAACATCAGGTTCGACTGTTTCAGGTTTGTGAGTTCCGAGACCCGCACTCCGGTTGCGTAGAGAACCTCGAGCATGGCGCGATCGCGCACACCCAGCGGCTTCAGCGTATCCGGTTGCTTCAGAATTGCATCAATCTCTGCCACTGAAAGCACACCCGGGAGAGTTTTCGACCGTTTCGGAGTGTCAATATTCTCTGTCGGGTCATCATCGTGCAGCCCCTCCCCCACCAGGAAGCGGTGGAATCCACGAACGGCAGAGAGGATCCGCGCCACGCTTCGCGGTGACAGATGTTTCTGGGCAAGCTCCTTCAGGAACTCGCTGAGGTGTTCCTCATTGACTCTGCTTGCCGTGATGATGTCGCGATCAACCAGAAAGGCGCGATACTTTGCGAGGTCAAACTGATAAGAGTGGAGTGTGTGCTGAGATGAACCCTTTTCAAGGCGAAGGAAATTGAAGTATTGTCGGATCTCACTGTCGAGTTTGAGATCCCCTTTCTCTTTCACCAGTGCGGTAATGACGCGTCCCTTTTTCATGGTGCCACCATGATCTCATTCAACGTCAGAGCCGCTACGCGCTTGTGCGCTTGCTCAACATGCTTAGAACGTTACCGACGATCAGCGTCGCGGAAACGCCAATCATCGTGAACCACGTCCAAGCCACAAGCTTGAGAGCAATGACAGTAATCATGATAAAGATCCCTGCAACGAAGCCCGCAAGTGCATCCTCCTGGGTCGGCTTCTTGAAGAGCACACCGAGCAGAAATGTTCCCAGGAGACCTCCGTAGGTAAACGACGCAATGCTCAGCGCGAGCTCAACCACCGTCTGCGTTGTATTCATGAAGACTAAGGCGGAGCCCACCAGCATGACGGACCATCCCACGGTGACAAGTCGCGACAGGAACAGCTCGCGTTCAGGTGTGACATTCTTGCCGAAATATGGTTTGTAGAGATCCATGACCGTCGATGAAGCCATCGATGTCATGGAGCCGGCCAGCGTTGAAAGTGCAACAGCAGTGAGACCTGCAATGACAAATCCTGCGACGCCGGAGGGCAATCCCTGGGTAATGAATCTGGGAAATATCTCGTCAGCCCGGAGTAGGCCCATTTGAGCAACCGTTGCTCCGTTGTAGTGGCCATACAAGAGGAGACCGACAAGAAGGAAGAGTGCAAACTGAAAGATGATGATCACTCCGCTGCCGATCATCGCTTTTCGGCTTGCGGCGAGTGATTTCGTGGTTAGAACCCGTTGAACAATGAGTTGATCGGTTCCATGGGACGCCATGGAGAGGAATGCACCTCCGATGAGTCCGCCCAGAAGCGTATAGGGGGATCCCCAGAAGCTACTGTCGAAGCCCAGGTTAATGATCTGGAATTTGCCGGCTTCAAATGCCCTCTGAGTGATGGCTGTCCATCCGCCGTCGGCCGACGATACCAGAAGAATCGCCGAGAGCACTGCTCCGCCGAGATAGATCACCATCTGCAGCGCGTCCACCCACAGGATACCTCGCACGCCGCCGATGTACGTATAGAGCAGGGCAACAGCGGCAATAATGAGAATCGCCGTTGGATAGTTGATGTCGAGGATGAACTTCAGTGGAATTGCAGAAGCAAATAGCCGTACCCCTTCTGCCGCCAGTCTCGTAAACAGGAAGACGAGGGACGCAAAGCTTCTCGTTTTCATTCCAAATCGCCGTTCAAGGAAGGCGTAGGCTGTCGAAAGCTCCCCTTTGTAATATGCCGGCAGAAATATGAAGCTGATGACAATTCGGCCGAGGAGGTAGCCCACAGTCACCTGAAGAAAGTTCAGGTTGGTGAGATAGGCGAGACCCGGGATGCTGATGAACGTCAGAGTACTCGTTTCCGCAGCAACGATTGAGAAGCAGACAACCCACCATGGGATTTCATCGCGGCCAAGGAAATAGTCGCGCGTTGAGGTTTGCTTTCCGCCACGCACAATTCCCAGGATGGCGATGCCGACAAGGTAAACAGCGAGAATGACGTAGTCGATGGTATGGAAACCCAAAGGGGACTCCTGCGGTAGGGTTATCAATTCGTAGGTTATACTGTACTGCCGGTGCGGCAAACGACTCAGGGTACTGCGTCTACGATTTCAGTGCCTTCGCAACCGTATCGTGGATGCGGAAAGCACGGTCCAGGCGGGAAATGCGAATTAAAGCAAGAACCTTCTTCTGCAGCCCGGCAAGCTTCACAACTCCTCCGTTCTCTCTCATCTTCCGTTCAGCAATCAGGAGCGCACTGAGGCCACTGCTGTCGCAAAACTCCACATCACTCAGATCAATGACCAGATTCTTCGTTTGCCGGTTGCACAGGACGAGGAACTCCCCCTTCAATTCCG
>JBGPAN010000378.1:0-4629 GCA_041480785.1 Bacteroidota bacterium
AGGCCTTGCTTGCTGCGTAGGGACTGTTCGGATGGAGCGGACTGGTCTCTGTGAAGAGCCCTTCGGCTCCGAGCGACCCGTAGACCTCATCCGTTGACACGTGCACGAATTTCGCCAGCTGATGCTCCTTGGCTAATTCGAGCAGAACATTCGTGCCCATCACGTTGGTCCGGACGAACTCGGATGCTCCCATGATGCTTCTGTCGACATGCGATTCCGCTGCAAAGTGGACAACGGCCTGAATCTCATTCTTTCGCAGCACATCGATGACAAGACCAGAGTCACAAATATCCCCGTGGACGAACTGATACCGGGAATCTGCCTCGACTTCCTTCAGGTTCTCAAGATTTCCGGCATAGGTCAGTTTGTCCAGATTCCAGATCCGATAATCGGGATGAGACTCAAGCATATACTTGAGGAAATTGCTCCCGATGAAACCTGCACCGCCTGTTACAAGAACATTCATTATCGATTGTCGGATTTCGATAGACAGTTGTGAGGTTGTGAGCTAGTCAATGATGAACGGCGATTCCGGGTCGATCTCGTGACGAATCTCGTCAACCGGCTCTTTTCGCCCTTCTCCCGCGTAAAGGCGATTCGGCAAATTGATGACCCAGCCCGGAACGGTTCCGATATTTTTGTACGCATGAACGACGCCGGCTGGTATGATTATCGTTCTCGGTTGCTCCGATCCGGCTTCCATCACCATTTTGTTCCCAAATGTATGAGATCCCTTGCGATTGTCCCACAAGGTGATGCGAAACGTGGACGGCCCCACGAAACAGAAAAAGTCGGCCTGATCACGGTGCTCATGACGAAACATAGCACATCACCGGCAGAAATTCCTTTGAGACTTCATCGGAACGGAACAACTCCGTCAACCACCCCCGGCTGTCGGAGTGTTTGGAGAGGTCCTTGATTACGACATCGTTGATTTGTCCGTTTCGAAAAGACACAATTTACCCCTATAAATCTGTTGAATTTACGAAAGAATGCGCGAACATGAAAGACAGAAGAACGCAATCGCGCATCAGCGTTCAAAATGATCAGATAGATGTGAATCGAATTGGGACGATTGGATCAGAATGCAGTAGCGAAAGGAGGGTGTGCGTAACCTCAGTGTATTGTTTTCAGTGCAAGAGTAATCTAGCAAAAAAAAAGGCTCGTGTCAATGTCGGAATGCGGGCATCACATTCGTTCCGGGGCAGAAATCCCCAGTATTTTGCAGCCATTTGCAAGCACTGTCTTTGATGCCTGGCAAAGCGCGAGTCGGGCAACCGAAAGATCGCGGTCCGGGATAACAACCCGGCGTTCGTGGTAGAATTTGTGAAAGGCCGTAGCGACCTCATGCAGATAGGTTGTGATCCTCTGCGGCTCGAATCCAAAACACGCGGAGTCGACGGTCTCCGGAAAGTCCAGAAGCATCTTGACCAGAGCGATTTCCTCGGGCTGAATCAGAAGACTGAGATTGATCCTATCCGGTACTATGAGCGAGTCGGATGTAAACAGGCCTTGACTCTCTGCATGCCGAAGGACGCTTGCAATGCGTGCGTGAGCGTATTGAACGTAATAGACTGGGTTCTTGTCTGATTGTTCGAGAGCGAGGTTCAGATCGAATTCGAGGTGCGTTGAGACTCCCCGCATGAGGAAAAAGAAACGCACCGCATCAGCACCCACCTCATCGATCAACTCATCAAGTGTGACGAAATTTGCCGAGCGTTTCGACATTTTCACCTGCTGGCCATCCCTCATCAGTGTGACAAACTGATGGATGACCACTTTCACTTTCTCAGGATCGTATCCAAGCGCCTTAACACCCGCAAGAACATCAGGAATGGTGGCTATGTGGTCCGCTCCAAAGACATCGACGACGAGCTCGAAACCGCGACGAAATTTTTCCCGATGATAGGCAATATCCGGCAGACGATACGTCGGTTCACCGGTGCTCTTGACGATGACGCGATCCTGGTCTAGACCGAGCGCCGTTGCCTTGAGCCACACGGCCCCGTCCTGATCGTACGCGATGCCCATCGTGCGGAATTCTTCAATCACCTCACGGATCTTGCCGCTCGAGTAGAGCGAATCCTCGTTGAAGAAGACGTCGAAATGCACGCCCATTCGACCGAGCACGGCCTTGATCGTATCAAAGAGTGCCCCCTCAGCATATGCCTTGCATTGCTCAATCGCTTTCTCCGTTTCCATGGAGCAAAGGGCATCACCCTTTTCCTCCTTGAGCCGATGAGCAATCTCCCGAATATAGTCTCCCTGATATCCGTCTTCCGGGAAAGCAAACGAGGCATCAAAGAGCTGACGGTACCGGGCATATGTTGAATCTGCCAGCATCCTCATCTGCCTGCCGGCATTGTTGTAGTAGTACTCCCGCGTTACATCATGACCCGTCCATTCGAGCAGATTGGCAAGCGTGTCTCCAATCGCGGCTTGACGGCCGTGGCCGACGCTCAGTGGGCCCGTCGGATTCGCGCTGACGAATTCCACCTGAGTCTTTTTCTTCCCTCCAACAGATGAACGGCCGAACGAGTCACCCTTCTCAAGGATCGTGCCGACCTGTTTGTTGAAGAAACGTTCCGTAAACCTGAAGTTGATGAAGCCGGGTCCAGCGATTTCTACTGCCGATACAGACTCGGGCTCAACGTTCAGCGTGTTCACAAGCTCCTGTGCAATTGCCCGAGGGTTTTTTCCCAGAGCTTTTGCAAGAAGCATTGCGATGTTTGTCGTCAAATCACCGTGAGCCTCGACACGCGGCTTTTCGAACGTCAGCTTTGAGGCGTTTGCATAGTTCAGCGTGACAAGGGCTGCAGAAAGTTTTTCATTCAGGTAACGCTTCATTTCCAATCACCAGAGTTACGAAAGAGCCTTTTGGGAACGACGTGGAGCCTTCGGATGAGCCGTTGCTCCGCGCGAGGATGATGCCCTCTTGACAGCGGGCGGCGTGTCTTCGACAGGAGTGATCTTCGCATCTCCCCAGAGACGCTCGAGATTGTAGAACTTCCGAACATCCTTCTTGAACACATGAACGACCACATCGAAATAGTCGAGAAGTACCCAGGAGAGGGCTCGAAATCCTTCTGAGCGCCACAGTGCCACTCCAATGCTATCCGTCCCATCGCGGACAGCTTGTGCAATAGCCTTTGCGTGGGTGTCCGAATCAGCAGAGCATAGGACAAAGAAATCAGCCGGAGCGTTGAGCTTCCGAAGGTCCATCAGGACAACGTCTGACGCCTTCTTTGAAAGTGCGAACTCCGCGGTTTTCTTGGCGAACGTTCTCGACGTCAATGAAGAGCCCTCCATTCTGTTATTTGACAGGTTTCAGGGATTTGAAATCTTTTCCGATCACAACGGATACATCAAGATACGCGTTCTTGTCGATTTGCTGGACGACTCGTTCTTTCGGCACCCCGAGGGCTTCGGCAACTTGACGCGCCGCAGTCAGATCGCCCGAGCGATCAATCACGCGCGTGAGTTCAACACCTGACTCTTTGTAGTTTCCCATCTCGACAACATCGAACCCTCGTGCGCGCAGGTAGTCGGTGAAGCGCTGGCCGAGCCTCGGCGTCCCCGATCCGTTCAAAACATCGAGCTGGATCGTGTGGGTTTTTCCCCCTCGGTTCGTCTCTGCATTGACTGGCGGATCGATGAAGATTCTGTCGATAAAAGAGTAGACAAGAACAATGACAATGAGCCCGAAGAGAATGAATAGTCCGTTGCTTCCAAAACTCCTCCACCGAAACGACTTCTTCCGGGTGCGTTGCCGCGGTGCGACGGGCGGCGGTGTGATCCAGGAGTATTGCTCGGGAGGCTGTGTGGGTTGTTCGTCTTCCATTCCTGCTCAACGATGGACACAAAAAAACCGAGCGGCGATCCGGCAAGCGGACCCATCACGCTCGGTATCAGAAGAAAAGCAAACGTTCAATGCTCGTGACTAGTGAATGTCGTCCTGGTATCGGTCAATCCCGTAGAATGAGTTCATCCCTCCAACGCCGTATCCATAGCCGGAGCCAAGCCAGTATGTCGCCGGTATCTGCCGGTACGAAATCTGAAAGAGGGTGTTTTTCCAGGGCCTGTAGTTCAGCTCCGCCCTGTTCAGATACAATCCGTTCAGACTGTTTTGTGCATCCTTACCCAGAGAATTGAAAGGCGAGGTCATCAGACTGATATCGGTACGCACATCGAGATTGTCGGAAAACTTGTACTGCATACTATTCGTATAAACGCCAAGCGACATTCCCTGTCCGGCGAACGACGTATACGAAAGAGAAAAACTGTGCTGCATATTGAACTTGCTTTGATCAAACAGGCCGGACAAGAAGTTGCCATCGCCAGTCCGCAGGATAGACTCTGTCACTGTCGGACGCGGATCGATTGTCGACTTGAACTGGGCTGATGCCGTTGTGATGCAGACCATCGCAGCAAACAGACTCAACACAATCACCATTTTCTTCATCACATTTTCCTCCTAGTGGTGCTTCCCGATTCACACGGAATGATACTCAAATGTAGAGTGATTGTCAAGATTCCCGCTCCAGACTGTCACACTTTCGTTGGGCCGCCGAGGCGGGATTCCATGATCCCGCGTGTCCGGTCCAGCTGTTCAACGGAGTTGATGCCGCG
>JBGPAN010000379.1:0-4618 GCA_041480785.1 Bacteroidota bacterium
ACCGCGTCGATACGCCTGCCGTGGCTGGAAGGAAACGATGGGATGTTCGCCTCCTTGCCCCGCTTCATCTGCAGCTATGATCCGGAAGCAACAATCCAAGAGCTCGCGCGGCTTGGCTGCTCACATGTGTCCGTCAACGTTCTTGCATCTCCAACGGCGTACGAAGAAGGACCTCCGGGAGAGATCTATCCACGTTTTTACGCCAGCAGCCCGGATCTTGACCAGTTCGTAGCCAGCGACCTTACCCGTGGTCTGTACCCAGCCGAGTATCTTCAGGCAAATCTCAGTCTTCTGAAGAAAAACGTTGCACTCGCTCTTGCTTACGGTCTCACACCGGGCCTCACCATATGTTCACCGCGGACCATGCCGGAGGCTTTTTTCGCAAAGTACCCGTACCTCCGTGGTGCGCGAGTTGACCATCCATATCGCAGCTATCGGCCACGCTATACCGCAACACTCAGTCATCCAGTCGTCCGGTGGCACTACGCACAGCTGATGGAGGCGATGATGAAGGAAGTGCCGGAGCTTGGATATCTGTACTTGTGGACGAACGACAGCGGCTCGGGGTTTGAATATGTGTCGACACTCTATGCTGGCAGAAACGGTGGCGCGTATCTCATCAGGGAATGGAAATCCGACGAATCGATTGCCCGCGCAGCAGGGGAGAATGTTTTACGATACCTCCGCCTGTTGCGTGATGCCGCGTCGGAAACCAACCAGCGCTTCCGCGTGATCACATCGGTATCCTGGTTTGGCGCTGAGCAGGATATTATCCTGGGAGGATTGGGTGATCGACTAGACCTTTATGTTCAACCAGCTGACACGGCTAATGCGCGTCGCTGGCCTGTTATTCGGGCCCTCGAGACAAAAGGATCTCAGCTGTTCGGTACTGCTCGCGCTGCAACCAACTATATCCTTGGTGCTCCATGTCCGTGGTTGAGCCGCGAGCGACTCGAAGCCGCAGTTGCGCCTGGCGTGCACAACATGGCCGTGACATTCGATCCACCGTCCCTCGCGCCGTGGAGTATCAACAGGGAGATCATTCGTGCATATCAGTCGGACACGAAGAAGTCCGTGGACGAGATCGTTGAGTCTACAGCGCGACGTTGGGTTGGAAGCAGTGAAGCTACTACACTTGTGCAAGCTTGGCGACTCACGGACCGGGCTGTTGGCTCGTTTCCCGATGTTCCCCTCTACGGCAACAGCTGGGCATTTGCATGGTATCGGCCTTGGGTCCGACCGTTTGTCCCAAACATCTCAGCGATTCCTGAAGATGAACGACGATACTATGAGCAGCACATGATTGCGACGTTCAACAACCCGACGATGATAGATTTCGGCGCTGATGCGTTGTGGTTGTTGATCGATAAAGAACAGGCGATGTCCATTGTGCGCACATCGGACTCGCTGGTGTGGAAACCCTTGGATGAGGCGATAGCACTATTGGACGCCTCACTGAAACGGCTGGCGCAAGGCACGAGCACGCGCGATGTGCTGCAGGATCAACGAGATCGCTTGCAGGGGTTGCGCTGCTATTTCCGAACACTGCGCAATATCGCAGGCTGGATTGCGGGTGTGCGCGGGTACATGACGGCATCTTCCCGGGATGCGCAGATGGCCATGCTCTCAACAGTCCGCGCAACGATTGACGATGAGCTGAAGAACGCGGAAGACCTGCTCCGACTGTGGAACACAAGCCATACGAACTTCATGCCGATAGCCTCACTCGGAGAAAACTGGGCCTTCTATGGGAGCAATCTTGGCGAGCTGCTACAAAAGAAAATCGATCTGATGAAGAAGCACCGCGAGGATATTCCGTTTATCGATCCGAACTTCATGTGGAGGATGGGTGCCGAGCGCCCTGTGCCGCCAGCCGAATATCTGAAGTACTAAGTAAAAATGTCCCTGGAGATTGTTCAATGCAACGATCTGTGTTCATCATCATATTCCTGTTAACTCTCGGCAGTTTGTACGCAGCGGCCGACGATGGCGCATTTGAAGGCCGGCAGCGCCGGTTTCTGGAAGTTGTGAGCAGAGAACCGGGCGTGAGCCTCTACAGTCTTGCGGCGAAATTTGCCGTAGGCCAAGATATTCAAAGAGCCGTGATGGAGTTTGACTCTGTCATTGGGTCGTTTCATGGCTACACGCTGATGGGAACCCTCCTTCGCTTCCGGTCCATCCTTCCGGATTCAACGCACGGGAAAGTGAGGGAGGTCTTCCGGTCGAGGGGTTTGTACCGGGGAGACACCGAGAACTATTGGGTCATGCATTATACGGGTCTGTATCTTGCAGCGCAGACCTGGCCACACGAGGACGGAACACAATTGTTTCATCTACGGTCGTGAATAAGGCTGTTGCACACCAGAAGGGTGAAGGGTTCCACTAAACCCCGGCGAACCCAAGAGACCGCTTCTATGAAAGGAGCCGGAGTTTTTGCATATTCTCTGAAACGTATGAATCAAAATAATGCACATCTCCCCGTTGAAAATGTTGTGCCGGAGTTGATCAAGGCACTCGCCGGGTCGCGTTGTGCAGTGCTGAGCGCACCACCCGGAGCAGGTAAAACGACACGCGTTCCCCTCACCCTTTTTGATACCACGTGGTTGGAAGGAAAAAAAATTCTCATGCTTGAGCCCCGGAGACTTGCCGCCCGGCGCGCTGCGGAGTATATGGCCCAACAGTTGGGAGAGCGGGTGGGCCGGACGGTGGGGTATCGAATTCGTGGAGACGCTGTTGTAAGCGATCATACTCGTCTTGAGGTTGTAACAGAAGGCATTCTGACGCGGATGCTCCATACACACCCCAATTTGCCGGGTGTCGGATTGGTGATCTTCGACGAGTTTCACGAGCGAAGCATCCATGCAGATATTGGTCTTGCATTCGCGCTTGATGTGCAGAAGCATCTCAGAGAGGATCTGCGACTTCTGGTGATGTCTGCGACCCTTGATGGCGTGGCGGTGGCACGCTTGCTTGGAGACGCACCGGTGGTTGAAAGCAGTGGCGCGGCATTTCCTGTCGAAACAAAGTACGCACGCTTTACGAGTGACAAACCGCTTGAAGTGCGGGTCGCTGATGTGGTTTGTCGTGGGTTGATTGCAGACGAAGGCGATATTCTCGTGTTTCTTCCCGGCATGCGGGAAATCCGTCGTACGGAAGACGAACTCCGGAAAAAATTCTCAGATGATGTCGTTGTTCACCTGCTTCATGGCGAACTGCCACGGTCTGTTCAGGACTTGGCACTTGCCCCCGACAAGCAGGGCAAAAGGAAAATCATCCTCTCGACGAGTATTGCTGAGACAAGTCTGACGATCGACGGAGTGAGAATTGTGGTGGACTCGGGGTTCGTGCGTTCGGCGCGGTTCGATCCACGGCGCGGAATGTCCGCACTCGTGACAATTCCCGTCTCCCGCGCTGTCGCCGACCAACGGCGTGGCCGGGCCGGACGGCAAAGCGCTGGGGTGTGCTACAGGCTCTGGACAGAGCCCGAACACGCGCAATTACCGGACTATCCGGTGCCGGAAATTCGGGTGGCTGATCTTGCCCATGCGGCCCTGGATCTTGCATCCTGGGGCGCGCCGACGGGCGAGGGACTATCGTTCCTTGATCCGCCCCCTGCAGCGCATCTCGCGCAAGCGCAGACTGTTCTCGAACGTCTCGGAGCGATGACTGATGATGGACGATTGACTCCTCATGGTCGCGCAATGGCGGCGTTGCCCATTCATCCGCGCCTTGCACACATGATTATCAAAGGGAAGCAAATGGGTTTTTGCGCTGCTGCGTGTGAGTTAGCTGCAATACTTGAAGAGCGCGACTCCTTGTTTACTGGTGTTGACAAGGATGTGGATTTGGCTACGCGCATAGATGCGGTCCGCCAACAAGCCAGTCGGAGAACTGGCGTGAGCGAACGAGTTGCCTCTCAGACGCAGCGACTCATGGAAATGATCGGTCAACGCAGCATGGACAAGGTGGCCGATGCAGGTGGGCTTTTGCTTGCCCTGGCATATCCGGAACGGATTGCGCGGAAGCGATCGGAGCGTTCAGGGCTGTACCAGCTTTCGGGCGGAGGGATTGCGGCGCTGCCGGCAGGAAGCCTCCTTGCGCGCAGCGAATATCTCGCAATCGCCGATCTCGATGCGGGATCGGGCAATGCAAGAATCTATCTTGCTGCACCCATCAGCGAGAGTGAATTGGAATCTGCATTCGCTGGAGAGATTGTCGTTGAAAAAGAAATCGAATGGAATGTGACGGAAGAGCGAGTGAAAGCGCGACGTTTTCGGAAATTTGGAGCGGTGATTCTTAACGAGGAACCGCTTGAACTGGAAGGAGAAGAGGTTACGCGGGCGCTGGTCGAGGGAATTCGACGAACCGGTCTGCATTGCCATGGGACAAAGAAACTGAGCGCTTTCGTGCACGTGTGCAGTGGGCTCGTGAAACAATGCCGGAATTGCCCGATCTTTCGGATGAAGCATTGGAGTCGTCGATCGCGGAATGGCTGGGGCCTTCTCTTGAAGGCATGTGGAATCTACAACATCTCCAGCGACTCCGGCTTGCTGAGATTCTGCGTTCGAGACTATCTGCACATCACCTGCGTGAGATTGACCGCCTTGCACCTTCGCAC
>JBGPAN010000380.1:0-4610 GCA_041480785.1 Bacteroidota bacterium
CCCCTAGCATAGAGGGGGTAGAGGTCTTGACATTCACCGGAAATGGTGTAAATTTATTTTCGACCAAGGCGACGGTTACTCCCCTGACTGTCGTCAAAAAACGGTCGAGCCCGGCGTACCCCCCAACGCTGGGCTTTTTATTGCAGGAAGTACAAAGGAGATGCTTATGGCACGTGTAACAGCAAAAGTGGCGGCAAAACGCAAAGCAACGCCTGCCACGCTTCCGTTTTCAAAGCAGAACTATCAGATCCTCGGAGTTGGCTTGCTAACGATCATCCTTGGCTACTTTGCTTTGAGTCAGCAACCGTGGGATGGCACAATGCCGCTCGTTGTCGCCCCGATACTTTTGGTTCTTGGATATTGCGTCATCATTCCATTTGGAATTCTTTATCGCCCAAAAAAGGAAACAGCGAACGTGATAGAGGAGACGCCTCAACAAATCAAGGCATAAGCATCTCGATTCGACGCTGCCTTCGATTGATCGTTCTCTGATTCTTGTTTCTTTTGTCAGTTCTTCATAAATTGTGTAGGATGTAAAACCTGCAGAGCAGTTCGCGTCTTCTCTGAGACAGGTTTTTGGTTTGGGCGTGTAGCTCAGGGGTAGAGCATCTGCCTTTTAAGCAGAGGGTCGATGGTTCGAGACCATCCACGCTCACGCTTTATGTGAGTAGTTTGAGAACGATGCCCGGATGGTGGAACTGGCAGACACACCGTCTTGAGGGGGCGGCGCCTGAAAGGGCATGCGAGTTCAAGTCTCGCTCCGGGCACTCCTCGCACAGCTCAAGGCTTGCTCAATCTTCGATGCGAGCAACTCTTCAAGGGACGGAGGAATTCTTCGTCCCTTTTCTGTTCCAGTGCGGCTCCTCGTATGTATCTTCCACAAAGATCTCTATCAGGTCGCACTCGCATACTTGTGAAGATCTCCGCCTTTTGCTCATTGCAGACGCCGGCGAATGCGCGGACGATTGTCCTACGAGAGCTCGAACACAGCGGGAACTCTGACCGAATTTCTTCCTGGAACTCTTTATTCCATCTGTCGCTGTTTCTCAGCGATCCGGCGATCCTCGGTGGGCTTGAGAGTTGCCGCGTCTCATCGACGCAGGGGACGATCGCGGAGAACACAAAGCTCGGCTGCTGACGAGTACGGCCGGCAGTTTCCTGAGCGGATCTTCGTTCAACCAGGACGCTCTTTGATTTTGATTGAGAGAACTCGTACTTTGACGAGGTACAGATGTATCTCCGCCTACATATCATTGCCCAGGGACTCGTGCAAGGAGTCGGCTTCCGGTATTTTGTGTATCACCACGCTACGAAAATCGGACTGGCAGGCTGGGTCCGGAACCTTTTCAACGGTGATGTTGAAATTGAAGTAGAAGGCGAACGGTCTCTTCTGGAGATCTTTCTCGGCGAAGTCAAAATCGGTCCTCGCTCGGCACACATAAAGGATCTTCACATTGAATGGCAGCCATACGAAAACCAATACTCAAACTTTGAAATCCGCTGAGAAGAACCCGATGCATCGTGTCGGCATCGGATATGACGTCCACGCTTTCGGAGCCGGCCGAAGGTTTGTGCTCGGCGGGGTAACGATCCCTCACAAGGTCGGACTCGTTGGACATTCGGATGCAGATGTACTCCTGCACGCGATTTGTGACGCTCTCCTCGGCGCTGCTGCCCTGGGAGATATCGGGAAGCACTTCCCGAACTCAAAGCCAAAGTACAAAGGGATTTCCAGTCTTTTGCTTCTGGAGCATGTTGGGCGGATGCTCTCGAAGAAGAACTACCGCATCGTGAATATCGATGCGACGATTCTTCTTGAAAGTCCAAAAATCCTCAAATACTCTCGAGCCATGGCAAAGAACATCGCTGCACGCCTTCGCATTGAAACGGAGCAAGTCTCAATCAAAGCTACCACCAATGAAGGTCTCGGATTCATCGGCAGGGGAGAAGGGTGCGCTGCACTTGCGATCGCATCTCTCATATCTTCAAGACTCTAGCAGAACTCCGTGGAAGAACTTATACGACGATTGTCTGAGCTGAACCCATTCTGGGTGTATTTATCTGTGGCGGGGATGGCCTTTCTCGAGAATATTTTCCCTCCGTTTCCGAGTGATGTTATCGTTGTCTTTGCAGGATCTCTGGCTGGCATCGGTGCAATCAATTTCTGGTGGGTCCTTCTCTCCACGACGATTGGCAGCACGCTTGGATTCATGGTGATGTACAAGGTTGGAGATTGGTTCGGGCTGAAGATCCTCGAGACCGGCAAGCTCAAGTTCGTTCCAACGGAAAGCGTGCACAGAGTTGAGGGATGGTTTAGAAAATACGGCTACGTGATCATTGTGGCAAACCGTTTTTTATCTGGGACGCGTGCGGTTGTTTCTTTTTTCGCCGGTATGTCGGAGCTGAAACTGCCCAATACGACTGTCCTCTGCTTTCTGAGCGCATTGGTGTGGAATTTCCTCCTCCTCTCTGCGGGGCGGAAACTCGGGCAGAATTGGAAAGTAATCTTCTTCTACATGGAGACATATAGCAAAGCGGTCACTGGAATCATCATCATTGTCATTCTCTTGTTTGTGGCACGCTTCGTCTATAAGAAATCTAAGCCTGAAATCAACTCACAGAAAACCAGCTAACCAGTTACTGAAAAGGGGATATCGTTGTGTTGGATGCGCTCGTCAGCTTTGACAAGGAGTTGTTCCTTTTCCTCAATCAAGGAGTCCGGAACTGGCTATTCGACCAGGTGCTTCCATTCCTCACTGACATCAATAGGAAACCCATAGGCATCGTGATTCTTGCGATCCTCTGGCTCCTTCTTCTCACCAAAGGCGGACGACCGGGAAGGATTGCGGCCCTGCTCCTCATTCCCACGATCGCGCTGAGTGATCAGCTCAATAGCTCGTTCTTGAAGTTCATCATCGACCGGCCACGTCCTTGCCATGAGCTCGCCAATGTTCATCTTCTCGTGGGTTGTGGAAGCGGCTACTCGTTCCCTTCGTCGCACGCTGTCAACAATTTCGCTGCTGCTTTGGTCCTTTCGTACTTCTTGCCTCGCTGGACCTGGGCCTTCTTCTGTTATGCGAGTGTCATTGCTTTCTCCCGAATCTACGTAGGCGTTCACTATCCTTCTGATGTGCTCGCGGGCGCACTTATTGGGCTCATCATCGGCTTCGTGGTGATCGTCGCGTTTCGGCAATCCGAGGAGTGGTGGCGACGAAGGAATCAACTCAAGAGCGTGACGCCATGAAAAGTACGGGGTCAGAGAACATACCTGTCGAAAACACAATGCATCGCCTCGCGCTCGCATGCTCCTCGGGCTTGATGTTGGCAGGGGCATTTCCTCCTTCGCCTCTGCATTCCCTAGCATATGTGGCACTCATCCCTTTTCTCCTCTTGCTCGAAACCCTTCAGGGAACATGGAAGATCCTTCGAATGTCATATGTCACTTTCCTGATTTTTCACGTTGCCACCTTGTACTGGATTGGCGGATTTGTGAATGGAAAAGACATTTGGCTGATGATCGCGGGAGGCGCTGTTGTACTGATTCACCCGCTGTTCTACTGGCCGATCGTCTTGCTATACGTGTGGATCCGCAAGAGCCTGGGACTACTCCCAGGCTTGATGTTCTTTGTTTTGGCGTGGATAAGCTATGAGTTCTCCCACTCGCTTAGTGAATTCTCGTTTCCTTGGATTACGCTCGGGAACAGTCAGGCCTATGATCTCCAGCGAATCCAGATCGCTGAGTTCACTTCCGTCTACGGCCTTTCGTTTCTTGTACTGACGTTCAATGTGATTGGCTTTGTGCTTATTACGAACCTCGCGACACGAGGTTGGAGTTTTCGTTCGCGCTCGACGATTGTCTGTCTCGTCCTTCTCATGGTTTTGTATTTCGGTCCTTGGATCTATGGCGAAACACGGATCCGGCAATTCACCAACGTGCCAGGTGTCGACACGGTCACTGTCGGAGTTGTCCAATCGAATGTGGATCCGTTTGATAAATGGAACTATCGGTCAGAACAGATTCCGATTCTCCTGGCGTACACAGAGAAGCTTGCCCTTGAGAGAACCGATCTCGTTGTCTGGCCAGAAACCGCGATCCCATCGTTCATTCTCCAACCGCAGAACACCAAATATCTCGCTTCTTTTCGGTCGGTCCTTGATTCGTTGCGCGTATCCGTGCTGACGGGTCTTCCGTCGATCGTGTATTATGACAGCCTCAACGCACCTGTTACGGCGCAGAAGAGTCTGACCCCAGGAATGTACTACGAGGAATTCAATTCGACCACGACGTTCGTCCCCGGCCAGCCTGATGGCCCAGTATATAGAAAGATCATCCTCGTTCCGTTCGCAGAACGGATACCTTATGCGGAAACGTTTCGTTTCCTGATTGAGCCATTGAAATGGAACGTGGGAATTGGCATGTGGGGTATAGGAAAAGATACGGTCGTGTTTTCCGTGCCTCTCCGGAATGGACATGCTGTACGATTCTCGTCGGTGATCTGCTACGAATCGGTGTATCCCAATTTTGTGCGCCAATTTGTGAAGAGAGGAGCTCAGTTTCTTGTCATCATTACGAACGACAGCTGGTGGGGAAACACGTCAGGAGCGTACCA
>JBGPAN010000381.1:0-4598 GCA_041480785.1 Bacteroidota bacterium
CCCGTGAAATCGGCATCAAGATGGCTGTTGGAGCCAGACGTTCATATATCCTTGCGCAAATCATCTTCGAAGGGCTGCTCCTGGCGTTCATCGGCGGAGGAGCAGGAATGCTCTTTTCGTACGGAGTTGTTTCTGCCGTCAGGATGATCCCGGCCGGCGACGGGGTAAGCGCGATGCAATTCCTCGGCAAGCCAGTCCTCTCGCTTACCACGATGTTGATGACCAGCGGAGTTCTTGCCGCGATCGGACTGATCGCCGGCTTCTTCCCCGCAAGGAAAGCGGCAAGTGTGGATCCGGTGGAGTCATTGCGGTACGAATAGGGCCTTCCCCAGCTTTCGTAATCTCTTTGCAGTTTCGCCCGACAACTCTTCCTCTCATTGCCCTTCCTCAGCGTTTTCGATATATTAACGAAAGTGCTTCTTGTTCTTTTGCTTCACACCTTTCACTTATGTCTGCGACACGCACTGTGTCTTTCATCCCGAAAAAATCTGCTGAAAGTCGCTTCTGGGAATGGTTCCAACAGAACGACGATTGCTTGTTCGACTTTGAAAGAAACCAGGAATCACTCATCGAGGGAATTGTGCGTGAGCTCCACAAAATCCATCAATCGCTCACTTTCGAAATCAGCTCAGTCCAACACGGTAAACGACAGTTCATCATCAGCGCAGACGGGAAACGGGACGCGTTCCCCTTCGTCGTGAAGCTTGGGGACGCTGCGCCGGAGCTTGCACGATGGGAAGTGATCAAGTTTCGACCTCGCAGGTCGGAACCTTGCATCATCGGGATCGGAGACATGAGTTTTTCATCCGACACCGTGGAGTTCACGCTGGAACCAGAAGAGGGCAAGATTGGGGTGACGCTTTACCTTGGAGACGAAGAACACTCTGACGAGCAAGTGATAGGTCACATCGGATTTCTCCTGCTTGACTACACGCTTGGCGAATATGATGTTGAGACACTTGTGGGCTCAGTGCAATTCGTCCCCCATGGTACTCACAGCAAAGAAAAGAAACGCTTTCTTCCAGAACTGCCTGCTGTGTTCGATACGCTTGTGAAATCATTAGCAAACTGATTCACGAATCACAATACGCTCCTTAAGGAGGATCTATGAGAGTTACGCGCACCGCTTCCATTTTGCTGATTGCCGCATTCGTGGCACTTGCGGTTTTCCCGGCGCAACTCACTGGTCAACAGCTTCAGTACCCGCAAACGAAGAAGGTCGACCACGTCGACACCTATTTTGGCGTAAAGGTCGCCGACCCGTATCGATGGCTGGAGGATGACAACTCGGTTGAAACTGCTCAGTGGGTCGAGGCCGAGAACAAAGTGACATTTGGCTATCTCGAGAAAATACCTTATCGACAGCAGGTGAAACAACGGCTGGAGAATTTGTACAACTATCCCAAATACACTGCTCCACGTCGAAGAGGAGAGAACTTTTTCTTCACCAAGAACGACGGCCTTCAAAATCAGAGCGTATTGTACGTCCAGAGAGGACTAGATGGCACTCCTGAGGTGCTGATCGATCCCAACAAGCTCTCAGCCGATGGCACTTCACGGCTCGGCACGTTCGCTCTCAGGAGAGATGGCAAGTATGCAGTCGTTGGCATCTCACGCAGTGGCTCCGATTGGCAGGACTTCTATGTCATGAAGATTGACACGAAGGCATATCTTCCCGACACGCTGCATTGGATCAAGTTCTCTAGTGCTGCCTGGGCAGGGGACGCTTTCTTCTACAGCCGCTACGATGCTCCCGAGAAAGGGAAAGAGCTCTCATCAAAAAACGTGAACCATAAGGTCTACTACCACAAGCTCAACACTCCGCAATCGGGAGATGAGTTGATCTATGAGGACAGTACTCATCCCGAACGGTCCAACGACGTAAGGACTTCAGAGGACGAACGGTTCGCCATTCTCTCGATCTCCGAGGGAGGTTCAAGGGGGAATTCACTTTACTATCGCGATCTGAGCACGGGAGAAAAGACGTTTCATCCGATTGTTCCAACGATTGGTGACGATCAGTATGACGTTATTGATAACATAGGCGATAAGTTCCTCATTCGCACAAACA
This sequence comes from Bacteroidota bacterium, assembly GCA_041480785.1. Classification (GTDB taxonomy): domain Bacteria; phylum Bacteroidota; class Ignavibacteria; order UBA10030; family UBA10030; genus UBA9647. The sequence continues at coordinate 2,072 of JBGPAN010000381.1, forward strand.
AGAATGCGCCCAACGGAAAGGTGGTTCTCGTCGACCCACAGAACCGCGACAGACAAAACTGGAAGACAATTTTGCCCGAAAAGCCCGAGCCACTTCAACAAGCTGGAACTTCCGGGGGAAAGCTCTTTGTGATATACCTCAAGGACGTGTCGACGCGTGCGTATGTCTATAGCCTTGACGGAAAACTGGAGAACGAAATCAAACTGCCCACGCTCGGCATCGCCGGAGGATTCGGTGGACAGAAAGATGAGAAGTTCGTTTTCTATACCTTCACTTCGTTCACCGTCCCGCCCGCAATTTATCGATATGATATTGCGGCGAAGAAGAGCACTCTCTTCCGCGCTCCGGAAACTCCAAATTTCCGGCCCGGCGACTACGAGACGAAGCAGGTGTTTTACAAGAGCAAAGACGGTACGAAAGTGCCGATGTTCATTGTCTACAAGAAAGGAATTAAACTGAACGGAAAGAATCCGACACTCTTGTACGGATACGGCGGATTCAACATTTCAACAACGCCGGGATTCAATCCTCTGCGGCTGGCACTTCTCGAGCAGGGATTTGTTTACGCATCGGCAAACATGCGTGGTGGTGGAGAGTACGGAGAGAAATGGCACCAAGCGGGTACAAAACTTAACAAGCAGAACGTCTTCGATGATTTCATTGCTGCGGCCCAGTATCTGATTGCGAACAAATACACCTCCTCTCAGATGCTCACCATCCAGGGGGGATCCAACGGCGGACTGCTTGTCGGTGCGGCGATCAATCAGCGACCCGACCTTTTCAGAGTTGCTCTCCCGGCGGTCGGCGTTATGGATATGCTGCGATTCCACAAATTCACGATCGGATGGAACTGGATTTCCGACTACGGGTCGAGTGACAACGAAGCGGAATTCAAGGCCCTTTATCGATACTCTCCCCTGCACAATATCCGTAAAGGCCTGAGGTATCCAGCCACCTTTATCACGACGGCCGATCACGACGACCGCGTAGTGCCGGCGCATTCGTTTAAGTATGCAGCAACACTGCAGGAGAAACACCAAGGAGAGAATCCGATCCTGATCCGTATTCAGACACGATCAGGACACGGGGCGAGCAGTACGAGTATTCTGCTTGAACAGACAGCCGATATCTATTCGTTTATCTTCTACAATCTGGGGATAACGCCGAAGTACTGAATTTCGAGTCCAATGCAGAATCCCGACTTCTTCCGACGCAATTTCACGGCAGAAGTCGGGCTTCTTACCAGTTCAGGCGTACTGCCCCGCCACCCAGCCCGATGACCAGGCCCACTGGAAGTTGTATCCACCAAGCCAGCCTGTCACATCCACACATTCGCCGACAAAAAACAATCCCCGGACTTTGTGGGTCTGCATTGTTTTAGAAGAGAGCTCTTCCGTATCGATGCCACCGACGGTGACCTCCGCTTTTCCAAACCCTTCTGTGCCGCTCGGCGTGATAACCCAGTGCTGTAACCCATAGGCAATTCGCTCCAGATCCTTCCTGGCATATTGATGAAGCGGTTTCGACCCGCCGAGTCGTTCACACCATGCGAGCACAAACCGGCGCGGGAGGTATTGATCCAGGACCGTCGATAGCTCTCTCTTGTTCTGATCGCTCGCAAGAAGGATCTGTTCCGCATCCAGTTCCGGTAGAAGGTCAACGATGATATTGGAGCCCTCTTCCCAATAGGAAGAAGCCTGCAGAATACCGGGGCCGCTCATGCCGCGATGTGTGAACAGGATGTTTTCCCGAAAGGATGCTTCGCCGCACGTGACGATCGCGTCGACAGAGATGCCGGCAAGCGAGCCGAAAAACGGAATGTCGTCCGGTTTGAATGTCAGAGGCACCAGCCCGGGTCTCAACTTGGTGACTTCGAGACCAAACTGGCGAGCCAGTTTGAATGCAAAGTTGGTCGCACCAAGCTGGGGGATAGAGAGTCCGCCGGTGGCGATCACGAGTGAAGCACAAGTGAAATCACCGGTGGAGGTCTTGAGACGAAATCTGTCATCTTTGCTGACGTCAGCAATATTACATCCAACGTGTACCGTGACACCGACTGGGTCGGATTCCTTCTTGAGCATCTCAATGATCTGTTCCGCGCTCTCGTTGCAGAAAAGCTGACCGAGTTTCTTTTCGTGAAAAGGAATCCCGTGTTTGACGACAAGGTCGATGAAATCATCAGCAGTGAATCGTGCGAGAGCCGACTTGCTGAAATGCGGATTTCTCGACAAGTAATTGGTATGACCAGCTTCGGCGTTTGTGAAATTGCATCGCCCGCCACCGGAAATGCGAATCTTCTCGCCGATAGCCTGATTGCGCTCGAGCACAAGTACCGACCGTCTCCGCTTGCCGGCTTCGATGGCGCACATCAACCCTGCGGCTCCAGCGCCGATGATTATGACGTCAAATTGCATGTGTCTCCACTTTGTTCTTTTTGTCATCCCCTCATGTGTTAAGAGGGAATCCAGAACACAGCCTCTATGCCGCTCGGTGCCATGATCGACCTCAGTCCTGGATTCCCGATAGA
>JBGPAN010000382.1:0-4596 GCA_041480785.1 Bacteroidota bacterium
CCCCTCCAATTGCTGATGAATGCACACGCCGAGGATGAGATAACTCTGCGGTGGAGCCCAGATGATGACGCAGAATTGGATAGGATTATCGCCTTGATGAGGAGCGATCTACTACAATGACCAAGAAGAAGCGAGCATATGGTCTTCTCCTTTCAAGTGTACTTATGCTACTGGATTGCTCTGGTACTCTGATCGGGCAGGAAATTGAAAAGGTAATCGAGATTAGTACTTCCCCCGGCAGAGCTTCACTGTACGAGATCTCTGGAAGGAACGCTAAGTACGTGGGCCATTCTCCTCTGGCATACAAGTGCACTTTTCATAGTGAGAAATCAGTCAACAAACTCAAAGTTGCCAGCTGCGGCTATCGAGATACGATTGTTGACCTAAGACTATCCATTGACGAGATCACGGTCAAGTTGAAAAAAGCGAACTCGTATTTGCTACCAGAGTCAATGGACGACGAGGATGCAAAGCAGTTATTGCAGAGAAATCGTTGGCCGTCTGATCTGGTAGACGCGTTCCTAGAGAAGTTCTGCGACTGCAATTCCCAAAGGAATGTGAGTTGTGCTGAGATAAGCACGTTGTCATCTCAAATCGACCATCACCAAATCCACTTTGTTCTTGAAGCTGAACGAAGTTCTGTTCCGTTGGATTCAGTTCGAGGTGGATCTCTGTTGTCATTTGTATGGGACTCGCTACTTGTGGCCCCAGTCAGGTCAGCTTTCCTTTCAAGGACATCTGACACCAAACCGCTATATCTCATAATCTCAGTGATGGTAAAGAAGAAATCGATAAGTGTGCAATATCTGCCCGGTGTGAATGAACAGGACAAGTGGAAAACCAGGACGTATTGGTACCAGGCTGGCAAGGACAAGTACACGGTAATTGAGAATTACCTTGAGACAGTCAGAGACAACATGATTAGGTCGGATTTGCAGCAAGGTGAGAAAGTCTATGAAATGATCTACAAAGTTGAAGTAAGTAAACGTACTCTAGCTGATATCAACAAGATCGTCACGGCCAGAGCGCTGTTGCTCTATCAGAGGCAAAAAATCGATGCTCTTTTTACGGAAGGTGAGGACCTTCTTGCGAAATCATTCCTGAACAAGATTACTCAGGCCACACACTAGTCTCGTCCTCAGGACCCCTGTCTCTATCAGCGTGCTAGCAGGAGGAGCTGGCCTAACGATTCTCTTGAATAAGCAAGGGCCCAACGGCATTATCGCGGCAGCATATGATGAATTAAAGAAGTGTAGTGTAGACTTCCCCCAGAACCGACGCACCGCAGACGCTCACCGAAGACCCGATTTCCCCGAGGGAGAATCCGCATGAGCAGGTCACAAGACTCACCGCAACGAGCTCTCAAGCCTTCCGACGAAGTTGAGAAACATGAAAGATTTCTGGTGTACACAGCGCACGACGCACCTCTCCTTCTTCCAACAGGTCACTCACGGAGTTGAGATCAAACCCAGAGGCCGAGAAGCGCCTCATCCGAAACGCTGCCACGATTCGTTCAATCCAACGCGAACATTCCAATCCTTTCCATCACAATGTCAAAGTCGTGCATTCGTTACCCGTGGACAAGTGAACAACCCGGACCTATTGATAATTGGCTGCTGACGTAAACAACGATGGCGCTATCAACGCTGCAGACGCATTGCTGATCATGTTGCGCTACGTTGGTACGCGCACGACGTTCGCGAAGGGCGACTGGATCTTCGTGCCTGCGCAGACCGGATTCACCGCCGGAGCCGCGAACATCATTAACAACGTTTCGGCAATCGCTGTTGGTGATGTCAATGTCGATGCTACTCCATCCAGCGGCACCTTCTTCGCCAAGTCTGACGATGCAAGGCAATCTGTTGTTTCGACAATAGGATCGACCGTGAAAGTAAATGGCGTTGATGTGTTTGAAGTTCCGGTGCGCGTGAAAGCTACAGCGCGCATTGGGTCCATGTCGATGGCATTCCAATATCCGACTGAATCCGCTACGTTCCTTGGTGTCCGCGGTCCGGATGGTATGGTGAGTGCTGCGATCGACGGTACCGTAAAAGTTGCGTGGTTCAACGCAGAACATGCATTGAGTCTAAGGGAGAACGATGCGCTGATTACTCTCCGTTTCAAGCCCACAAGCAACGTCAAGAACTTTCGTTTGGAACTTGATCCAAACAGTCAGATAACGGATGCTCAAGCGACAGTTCTTACCGCTGCAGGGCACTCGGTCGTGAGGACATTTGAGGGACTCTGATCTGTGCGAAAAGTCGACTTCTTGCGCTCCCACCACGCGGTCAGGAAGTGGGAAATGCAGATGCTTGCTGCGTCTGAACGAACGTTGTTGAAGTAGGCAAATGGTGAGTAATTGTTGCATTCGGGAGAAGCCACAAGACTTGGGGCTTTTCTTTTAGCGCATTAGACGCTCAGTCTAGGGATTGCTGACAACCACACCGACATCCTCTTCCCCTACCAAGCAGCAAATGATTGAACGAAAGAACTGAGGTTCTCCGGCCAATAGAGCGGTTTGTCACTTTTGGGAATGTGTCGTTTGCTTCTTACACCGAACTGCGTTAGTTTTGTAAAGCTATTTGTTCCTACCAGCGCACCGTTGACGTTCTTGCTGTGGCTTCCGTCTTCCTACAGATATTGGTTCGTCATGATGGGGTCAACCGTCTCACTGGATAACCAGCAATTAGTCCTGCGGACCCAGATCACGAATTTGCCGTGAAACCTCTCAACTATTGAGAAGATGAATTGTATTTTCGGGTAAGAAGGCACAGATCCGACGGCTGAGGGATTGTCCGGAATTGACTTTCGGCCACAAGTTTTGCTCGTTGCAGCGTGGATTGTGAAAGACCCGCTCCCCTCTCGGAGTCTGTGAAGAACGACATTTTCCGTCGCACATCTCTAGCACCGTAACCTTTCCTCTACATCGCACATCTTGATTTCCGGCATAGGGAATACTATGTTTAGGGATCTCACATCACAAGACATTTTTCTGAACCCCGCAAAGGTGAAGGCGGGGATAGGCCTGCTTGGTTCACTTCGCAGATCCACACCCTAATTATCCATCCCAATACCGTGTATGGGTTCTGTGTTTTCCATGCTTTCTGTGGGAGGAGAGGGATATCACGTGGAGACTGGGTGAGCTTACACAGTGACGATGATCTATGATTGGCCAGACGGTATCTCACTATAGAATAACTGAACGGCTCGGCGGCGGAGGCATGGGCGTTGTCTACAAAGCCCAAGACACCCGCCTCAAGCGCACTGTAGCACTCAAATTCCTTTCTTCGGATCTCACACGCGACGAAGAAGCAAAGACTCGATTCGTCCATGAAGCACAAGCCGCCTCCGCCCTTCAGCATCCCAACATCTGCACCATCCACGACATCGATGAGACAGCTGATAACCGGTTGTTCATTGTGATGGATTGCTATGAAGGCGAAACGCTGAAGGAGAAGATGGAGAGCGGACCGTTACCAGTCGACAAAGCGATTGACCTAGCCACACAAGTTGCTCATGGACTTGCCAAAGCGCATGAGAGCGGCATCGTCCATCGCGACATCAAGCCAGCCAACATCATGGTTGGGAATGATGGCATTGTGCGGATCGTCGACTTTGGACTCGCGAAACTCTCCGGGAGGACATCATTAACGAAAACCGGCACGACTGTTGGCACAGTTGCATACATGTCGCCGGAGCAGGCACGCGGTGAAGTGATAGATGCTCGCACAGACATTTGGTCACTTGGTGTCGCCCTCTATGAGATGCTGACGGGGAAAAGGCCTTTCCAAAGCGAGTACGAACAGGCGCTTGTCTACTCGATACTCAACGAAGAGCCAAATTCAATCCGGCATGTGAGACCTGAGGTGCCCGAGGCGATTGAGAAGATCTGTTTTCGTGCAATGGCTAAGAGCATCGACGATCGTTACCAGGCCGCTTCCGAATTGATTGCTGACCTTGAATCATACAAAACAGGGGCTCAGCTTTCACAGAGGACAAGGAAGATATTTTCTGCAAAGTTGCGGCTCGTCTACTCCGGGCTGGCATTGATCATCGTGGTGGCGTTTGTATTCGCGTACTGGATCTGGCTCCGACAGCCGCAGTCAGGAGCCCTTGAGAACTCTATTGCCATTCTGTACCTCAAGAACCTTGGTCCTGAGTCGGATGAGCCATACTCGTATGGCATCACTCAAGACCTTATTGTTGATGTGGCGAAGGCAGGTTTGGTGCGGGTTGCGCCGATGAAGGATGTTCTGAGCGTACAGAAGGCGGAAATTCCGATACAGAAGATCGCGGAGCAGCTGCGAGTCCGGTTTGTGTTGGATGGGAATCTGAAGCGGGAGGGAGATTCGTTCCGACTGTCGGCACAGATTGTAGAAGCTGGTACAGGAAGAACGATCTGGGCAGATCATGTCCAGTCGAGGGCAACAGATGTAGTGGGATTGCAGGGGCAGCTTGCGCAGGCTGTCATCACTTCATTGAAGCTAAAGCCCTCGGTGGTTGTTGTCAAGAGTATTACCGGCGAGAAGACCACCAATTCCAAAGCGTATGAATTCTACCTCCGTGGCAAGTATATCTTTGAAACAAAAAAGAAGA
>JBGPAN010000383.1:0-4594 GCA_041480785.1 Bacteroidota bacterium
ATGGTCGTTGGCGTTTCAGCACTCGTCGAGAGAGACTGATCTGAGTAAAGGGCAAAATGCGCTTTGCCATCTTCCGTCGGGAAGAAACCATTCACGCGATAAACGGCTCCATCCGCATGAAGAAGAGACTGGAACTCTGACGCGATTTCGTCGAATGACCCGCCGATCGACGAATCGCCCATCAACGCCGCCAACCTCTTGATGATCTCGATGGTTTGAAGTCCGTTTGCCGCCTCTCCAATGGCATGAGTTCTTTGCTGGAGCCCGAACCAGTTGGTAAAGTGCCCATCTGTTTCCATGAACGCTGAAAGAGGCAGAAAAACGTCGGCTGCTTGAGCCGTCTCTGTCAGGAACAGGTCTGCGACAATGAGGAACTCAAGGTTGTTGACGAAGTGATGATACTCCGGTGCTACGGACGGGTTTTCGCCGAAAATGACAGCGGCGCGAATCTTGTCCTCGCGTATCTTACGACTGATATTCGTACCAGATGTTTCAAAGAGCTTCCCGAGATCAGTTTTCCATAGCTTACCGGCAGCGTCTGTCCGATGAGAGTTGTTCATCGGTGCTCCTCCGGGGAGGAGACGATTGTCGAATCCTGCCAGACGCATTCCTTCGTTGTTGCACTGATTGGTCATCAAAGCGATGCCTGACCCGCCGACACCGATCTTGCCGAGACAGAGCATCAGTGTTGTCAACGCCCGAAGGTCATTGGCTGCCCTGTCGATCCGGCTTTCGAGGTTGTAGTAAGCAACGATCTTCTTGGAAGGATCGGCAAGGAGGTCCACCATTCTTCGGATGGAATCGACGGCGACGCCGGTTACCGCAGATACCTCGGTCAGTTCGTGTTTGGCGAAGCTCGCGAGCACCTGATCTGCATTGACTGTACGCTCTGCAACAAACTGCTTGTTGATCTTGTTCTGACGGACGAGTTCGGCAATCACGCCGTTCAATAGTGTCGTGGCGGTACCGCGGCGAGGATCGGCCCAAACCGTCGCGTAGGGTGCCATGTCAATCTCGCCGGAATTGATGACGATGGCCTTCGTCCCCTTCTTCATATTCCTCTTCATCTGCCATCCGAGGACCGGGTTCTCCGAGGTTGGATTCCCGCCGAGGATGATGAGCAGGTCGGCGGACTCAAGTTCCTTTGCACCAACGGTCGAGGCGGTCGTTCCAATCATCGAATCCAGCGCGTGATAGTCCGCTTCGTTAACCATGCGGTAGAATGAAGTAATGTTGTTTGTTCCGATAGCAGCCCGCGCATATTTCCCTGCGAGGTACAGCTCTTCGTTTGTCAGCTTTGGTGAAGCAGCGACCAGGATGTGGTCAGAGCTGTGATCCTCGATGACCTTCGCAAGCCCCTTTTGCACGGCTGCAAACGCCTCTTTCCACGAAGCGTCTCTCAGTCGTCCGTCCCTGCGGACCATCGGGCGGGTCCACCGTGTGCCGTCGAGGTGATGCTCATAGCCGAAACGACCCCTGACGCAAAGTTCTCCATGATTCGGCCCGAGATCGGGTGGCGCTCCGGTGACATAGAAAAGATCCGGGGTCTTCACCATGAATGTGATATTGCAGCCCACCGAGCAGTAGTTGCATACGTTGTAGACCGGATCCATCTTCCATGGGCCGGAACGCCGGAACGGCATTTTCTCGACGAGAGCGCCCGTGGGACAAACATCGATACAGTTGCCGCAGGAAACACAGTTCGTTTCATGCAGCGGCTTTTCCATTGCCGGTTTCACGATGGTGCGGAATCCACGGTTGACAAATCCCAGTGCTGAAACGTTTAGAATCTCAGCACAGGTGTTCACGCATCGCCCGCAGCGAATGCACTTGTTCAAATCAATTTTCACAAATGGATGACGCGTGTCGACTTTGTAACGATTAAACGCACCCTTGAATCTCTTCTGGTCAACTTCATATTCTGTGCAATAATCCTGGAGTGCACAGGCGAGTCCGACATCGCATCCACATTCCGCGCAACGCAGGGCTTCAATTCTTGCTGCCTCGTCGTTGTAGGAGTGTTCTACTTCATTGAAACCGAGAATACGCTCAAAGACGGGTACCTCGTCGGGCTGATTTCGCTTGACCGGTTCAAGAGGTGCGATGTCCTGAGGTGCGAGCTTGTGGAAATTGTCTCTCTTGCTTTCAAAGCGGGGAGTCAGTGGCTCGACGATACCTGTCTGGATATACTTGTCAATGGCCAGGGCTGCCTTGCGTCCGGCCGCAATGGCATCGATAGCATCGGCTGGGCCTGTCACAACGTCTCCGCCTGCGAAGACACCCGGCCGTGCGGTGTCAAATGTGCCTGATTTCGCTTCAATCGTTTTCCACTTCGAGACTTTGATCTTATCGTCGCCTTCAACGCCTCCAAGATCCGCTTCCTGACCGATGGCTGAGATGACCCAGTCGCATGTCAGTGAGTACTCAGATCCCTTTTGAGGCACGGGTCGCCGTCGTCCGCTGGAATCGGGTGCACCGAGTTCCATCTTGATGCATTCGATGGAGGTCATCCGCCCATTCTCGACATTCACACGGACGGGAGCAGCAAGAAACTGCATCTCGACCCCTTCATGCGCAGCCGCCTCGATCTCGATATTGTTTGCCGGCATCTCGTTTCTCGTTCGTCGGTAAAGCAAGATCACCTTGTCTGCTCCAAGCCGGAGAGATGTGCGGGCAGCATCGATAGCAGTGTTTCCTCCTCCGACGACGACCACCCGCCCCTTCACGGGCGGATTGGTCTTCATCTCAACCTGCTTCAGGAATTCAACGCCGCTGAGAACACCTTCCGCCTCTTCATTTTCGACCTGCATGGGCTTTCCAACCTGTGCTCCCAGGCCCACAAAGACAGCCTTGAATCCCTGGTTGAACAAGTCGTCAATCGAAAAGTCTTTCCCCAGTGTCCGGTTTGTATGAACATCCACGCCGAGGTCTGCAATCCATCTTACTTCCTTGTCGAGCACTTCCTTCGGCAGACGATATTCGGGAATGCCGTACCGGAGCATGCCGCCCATAGCTGGCAGCGCTTCATAGATTGTTGGCTGGTACCCTTCCACGACGAGGTAGTAGGCGCAAGTAAGTCCTGCAGGACCGCCGCCAATAATTGCCACGCGGTTGCCGTTCGATGACTTGACCGTGGGCTGCCACATCTTGCCGATCATGTCCTGGTCTGCTGCGTACCGTTTCAGGAAATCGATGCCGACCGGTTCGTCGATCATCGAACGGCGGCAGTTCAATTCGCACTTGCGTGTACACACACGTCCACAGACTGAGGGAAGCGGATTCTTCTCCTTGATGAGAGCGATTGCTTCCTTAAATTTTCCAAGTTGGATGAGGGACATGTATCCCTGGATGTCGACGTCGGCGGGGCAATTCAGGCGGCAGGGTCCGAAGCAGTCAGCGTAATGGTCAGAAAGCAGAAGTTCGAGACACGTTTTCCGCGCCCGCTTGACCTTCTCTGAGCGGGTATGAATCTTCATTCCCTCGCCGACCTTGGTAGAGCAGGCGGGGAACAATCTGCTTTGACCTTCAAGTTCAACGATGCAGAGGAAGCAGGAACCGAACGGATGGAGCTTCTCGTCGTAACAGAGCGTTGGGATGGTGTCGATTTTCAGGTCTTTGCAGACCTGAAGAATGGTTTTGTCGGGTGATGCAGTGACCTGTTGCCCGTTGATCGTCAGGGTGACCATCGCGTTCCTCAATCTTTTGTTACGGCATCAAACCGACATACCGTGAAACACTTGCCGCATTTCGTGCACTTGTCCTGATCAATAACGTGGATTTCGCGTTTCTTGCCGGTGATAGCAACTGTCGGGCAGGCGCGGGCGCAGACCATGCACCCGGGACACTTGTCATTGATCGTGAATGTCAGGAGTGCCGAGCAAACATGAGCGGGGCATTTCTTCTGTTCGATGTGTGCCACGTACTCATCGCGGAAGTACCTGAGCGTTGTCACCACGGGATTCGGAGCGCTATTACCGAGTCCGCACAGTGAAGCCGCTTTGATCTGCTCACTGAGTTCTGTCAGGTTTTCGAGGTCCGCCATTGTTCCTTCGCCCATGGTAATGCGCTCGAGGATTTCGAGCATCCGCTTCGTGCCGATGCGGCAGAATGTGCATTTCCCGCACGACTCCGCCTGCGTGAAGGTCAGAAAGTACTTCGCAACGTCGACCATGCACGTCGTCTCATCCATCGCGATCAAACCACCGGATCCCATGATGGCGCCTGTCTTCGGAATCTGCTGGTAGTCGATCGCTGTATCGCTCATCGTGGCGGGGATGCATCCGCCTGACGGCCCGCCCATCTGAACCGCTTTGAATTTCTTGTCATTGACGATTCCGCCGCAGACGTCGAAGATGAGCGATTTAATAGAAATGCCCATCGGAACTTCGACAAGACCGGTACGCTTGACTTTGCCGGCCATCGCGAACACTTTGGTTCCTTTGCTGTCTGCCGTTCCGTACGCTGCAAACGCAGTGCCGCCGTTGTTGATGATCCATGGGACGTTAGCGAAGGTTTCGACGTTGTTGATGTTTGTCGGTTTCCCCCACAGTCCGGAATTGGCAGGGAAGGGAGGACGGATCCGCGGCATGCCGCG
>JBGPAN010000384.1:0-4590 GCA_041480785.1 Bacteroidota bacterium
AGTTGGATGACACTTCGCCTGACAACATGTTCGACCTCAAGCCGGCTTCGGAGATAATTCTGGCTAGCAAACGGAAAAACGGCACCCGTGATAGCGAGGCCAAACATCGTGAGGGGGAACAGGAGATTGTATGCCGCTCGATAGATGCCTGCTGATTCATCCCCGATGTATTTGGAGATGAGGACGGTATCGAAGTTGAAATAGATTGAAGAAAAGATGGTAGCAAGTGCAAACGGTAGACCACCGCGAAGCATCGAGAGCATGTGCCGAAAGTCTTGCGCGAGAACCGGGCGAGTAAACCGTGACCGGACCAAGACGTGGGTCAGTGAAACAAACACAATATTCACGATGGTCATCACGGCAAGAAGCGCAAGGAGACCTATGTCCATGGAGATGGATAGGACAACGACGATAAACTCCGCCACTCTCGCAAGTGAAAGCATGCCGGTTTCATAGCCGACATTGTTGATCGCGCGGAAGAACGACGCAAAGGTCGTCCAATAGGTGCGAAGAAGGGTGATCAAGCCTGCAAGTACGACCATAAAGAATCGATCAGTTCCGATGGTATCCAGGACACCCGTCGTGAGCGACATGAGAATGATGACAAGAAACGTGAGCATGCCTTTCCATGAAAGCACTGCTCCAAGCTGTTTGGCGATCTCTTCGGCCTGAAGTCGCGGGACTTCGCGCATGAGATAGGTATCCATCCCAAGATCGCACAGTGGAATGAACAACGCTGTGAGGGCGAATGCATAGTTGTAAACCCCAAAGAGCTGTGTGCCCAGATACTTGGCCAGGAGGATGAAGGAAACAAACGCCATGGATTTCGTGAAAACGTGGAATCCAAACAGAAGGACAGAATTGCGAAGAACCGATGAACTCTCGATGCGCTGATGGGAGTCTGTTTGTTGCGGGTTTTCTTCTCCGGATGGTTGTTTCGTCGAGGCGTGCTCCATTTTTTCCCGTGATGTCACGCAGATAATACTGAAATTGCAGTGCCGAAGCAAGGCGATAGCTTGAGTTTAGCCCATTCGGTGGTTATATTCATTCTACCTCCATCTCATCATCAAGACGTTATGACCAAACCGGGAATATGGCTCACATAGCGATCGACGTTCGAAAGTACTTTGACTTTGGGATCGGCAGCTACATTCGAAATCTGCTTTCTGCTCTTCCTGAACTTGGATCGAACCATACCTATTCGCTTCTTGCCGCTCCCGATGATATTCGGCGCATCCAATGCCCGAGGAATTGGCTGAAGCGTTCCACGCCATATAAGCGATATTCCCTCGGAGAATTGGTGCTTCTGGGAAGACAGGCGAGGAGTCTGGGGGCCGACATTCTCCATGAGCCGCATTATACACTTCCCATTGGCTTGAAGGGGAGATCGGTAGTAACAATCCATGATCTCATCCACCTCAAAATGCCTCAGTTCTTCAGTCCGGCTCAACGAATCTACGCACGGACAGTCATCGGCCATGCAGTTCGTCATGCGGGCGCAGTGATCGTCGATTCACAGAAAACAAAGGACGATATCCTAGACACGTTCAACGTGAAGGAACAGGACATAGAAGTAGTTCATCTTGGTATTCGTCCGATATTCCGCAAGCTGGAAGACTACTCACTCGTAGAGCGGTTTCAGGCCGCTGCCGGATTGAAACGGCCATATGTGTTATATGTTGGGAACGTCAAGCCGCACAAGAACATTCCAACGCTCTTGAGTGCGTTCGCCCAGATCCGAACTCAGAGGGATGATCTGGAACTGGTATTCGTCGGCGGGTCGTGTAAAGAAGAGAGGAGCCTGTCGGAACAGGCGCAGCGACTAGGGATCATGGGTGCGATACGGGACCTCCAGCATCTCTCCGATGAAGAACTTATCTGCGCGTATAATGGAGCCGAAGTGCTTGTTCTGCCATCATTGTACGAGGGGTTTGGGTACCCTCCACTCGAAGCAATGGCATGTGGCACACCTACCGTTGTGTCGACCGGCGGATCACTTCCGGAGATAGTCGGCACGGCTTCTCTTATCGTGGACCCTTCTCGACCGGAGGAACTCGCGGAAGCGATCTTGAGCGTCGTGCGTGACCCCGAAATGAAGCGGGACTTGATCGCAAAGGGGAAAATCAATGTCCAGAGATTCTCCTGGAGGGCTACGGCCGGGAAAACTCTGGACACATACGAAAAAGTTTTGAACCGATGGCACAAAAATTAAAGAGAATCGGAGTTTTTGGGGGCTCCTTTGATCCTCCTCACGTAGGACATCTGGTGATCGCCGAGATGGCTCGACGCTCTCTGGGTCTGGACGTTGTGTATTTTGTTCCGGCCTATAAACCTCCCCACAAGGAGGGGAGCCACCCGACGACCGCCCGGGATCGGCTCGCGATGACAAGACTCTCGGTCCAAGGGAACGCAAAGCTCAAAGTCTCCGACCTCGAGCTCCGTCGAAGGGGAGTTTCATACACCGTCGACACCGTGAGAGCGTTTCGCAAACGATTTCCCGCGGCCGAACTGTTTTTGATTATTGGAAGCGATAGCCTTCGTCAATTTCATTCCTGGAAGTCGCCCGGGGAGATATTGTCGGAAGTTTCTCTTATCGTCTATCAGAGGCCGCGTTCGGTACGAACGAATGCCCGTCTCCATTCTGCCAGCGTGTCGTTCATAAGGGGCCCGCTGATGGAGATCTCCTCGTCCGATATCCGCAAGAGAATGCAAAAGGGGAAATCGATTCGCTATCTTGTACGAGACAACGTGTTGAGTTTCATCGAAACAAAGAAGCTCTATTCAGACCTGTCATAGGCCACAAACAATGAAATCGACAGCTCCAGCAGAAGAGATAGCAAGAATCATCAATACAGACCACTTCGATCCCTTTCAGATTTTGGGTGTTCATCCGACGGAATTCAAGGGGAAGAAGGGAATCGCGATCCGGGCATTCTTGCCTGATGCATCGATCGCCGAGGTGATCGAGATCCAAGGAGACGTCGAGGTCAGAGCGACAAGGATGAACAAGATCCTCGACGAAGGATTTTTTGAGGCTTTCTTTCCCGATCAAACGGAGGTGTTCCAGTACAAACTTCGAAGGCATGCGAAGGATGGCGAAATCGCGACCTTCTACGATTCTTACTCATTTTTACCTACGCTCACGGAATTCGACCTTTATCTTTTCAATGCCGGCGATCATCACCGGATCTATGAGAAGTTGGGTGCGCACCTTGCGGAAGTGAACGGTGTTCGTGGAATCCAATTCGCTGTTTGGGCGCCGGCGGCCCGAAGCGTTAGCGTTATCGGCAGCTTCAATGGATGGGATCGCAGGAAGCATGCGATGAGAGTCCTCGGATCGTCCGGTGTTTGGGAGATCTTTGTTCCTGGTCTGCCGGATGGAGAGTTGTACAAATTCCAGATAAAGACCGAAAAGGGCGCCATCCTTGACAAATGTGACCCTTACGGATTCGAGATGGAACTGAGGCCGAGTACTGCCTCTCGAGTCAACATCCTGGGAGGGTTTGAATGGAACGACGAAGCCTGGATGAACGCCCGCCGATCGACGGATCAGCTTTCAAGGCCGATCTCAATTTACGAGCTCCATCTTGGCTCCTGGGCCAGGGTCCCTGAAGAAGGGAGCCGGTGGATGACGTATCGAGAACTGGCGGAACAGATCGTCGACTATGTCAGAGCTCGCGGATTTACACACATTGAGTTAATGCCAGTGATGGAGCATCCGCTCGATGCTTCGTGGGGCTATCAGGTAACGGGGTATTTCGCGCCAACGAGCCGATTCGGCAAGCCTCAGGATTTCATGTACTTTGTCGATTATTGTCATGAGCATGGCATTGGAGTGATCCTCGACTGGGTTCCGGCTCATTTCCCAAAAGACTCTCACGCACTTGCAGAGTTTGATGGGACACATTTGTACGAACACTCCGATCCAAGAAGAGGTGAACAACAGGATTGGGGAACATATATCTTCAACTATGGCCGCCATGAAGTTCGGAACCTCCTGATCAGCAATGCTCTGTACTGGCTCGACAAGTATCACGTCGATGGTCTCCGTATCGACGCTGTTGCCTCGATGCTCTATCTGGACTACTCGAGAAGAGAAGGAGAGTGGTTGCCAAATCAGTACGGCGGACGTGAGAACATTGACGCAATTGAGTTCCTCAAGCAGCTCAACGGTATCGTGCACCACTACTATCCGGGCTGTCTTATGATTGCCGAAGAATCCACCGCATGGCCGGGTGTGACGAACAGCCTTCAGTACGGCGGGCTAGGGTTTGATCTCAAGTGGAATATGGGCTGGATGCATGATATGCTTGAGTATTTCACAAAAGATCCTGTCCATCGGGCGTACCATCATCGCAATCTTACCTTCGCACTCCTGTACGCCTTCAGCGAGCGGTTCATGCTCCCACTCTCCCATGATGAAGTGGTGCATGGGAAACGTTCCTTGCTCGACAAGATGCCAGGCGATCTCTGGCAGAAGTTCGCCAACCTCAGAGCGCTCTTCGGCCTGATGTTTGCTTTTCCAGGCAAGAAAATTCTCTTCATGGGTGGAGAACTCGGACAATGGGTAGAATGGAATCACGAGTCATC
>JBGPAN010000385.1:0-4566 GCA_041480785.1 Bacteroidota bacterium
ATCTTGCACGGCGTCTTTCCTTCCCGGATTCATTTCTTGGCTTAATATGAGGTGTTAATATACGATTCTGTTCGCAAATATTCTTGCGTCCGATCACATCCACAGGTTCCCATTGGTGGACCTCATGAGAAGAGAGTACATCCTCTCCAATCTGCATCACTCGATACTTTTCATCGGGTGAAAGACGACGCCCTCTGACTGATCGGATGTCCCACACGAGTTGTTGGGGAGCACTGATCGTGCCCTGTCGCCAATCTTAGGCTGGAATCGGAGAACTCTACAGGCCGGATTCATGGTGCGCCGATCCTGAGGAATTTCCCTGGCCCATCACACGCCGATTTCCGCAGGACTTGACCTCAGTTGTGATCTTCCGAAATGTTTGATTGATGCCGCTGGAAAACCATCTGGTTCATACGGATTCATGGGAGCAAACGCCATATCGGCCTGTGTGGAAATGTACAGTCGTATGCCCGTTCTCCACCAATTCGCTCAACTCATTCCTTGACTTGGTGCGTCCTTTTGCGTACATTTTCAATAGTGTTACGAGTTGTCCGCAACCCTCTCGCTTGTAACAGAGCTTACCTGGCGGCGACATCACCTCGGGACGAATTTTCTTCCTGACACTTATTTGAAGGAATGTGCGATGGCTAAAACAAAGTACATGATGTACGAATGTGCTTACTGCCGCAAGACAACGAAGATGGAGCTTGTGGGAGAGATGTTGGCAGAAGGGAGCCAGGAACCTTCACAAAAAGTCTGGTACCGGTGCACTCGCTGCAAACACACGGCCCTCGTCGACAGGGGATCCCTTGCTCAATCCAAGAAGGGCGAGCATGCGAAGATCGAGCGAGAATCGTGTACGACATATGCGAGAGATCAGGTCTTCAAGGTCGGACAATCGATCTACCATTCCGAGTTGGATGATGTAGGCAAGGTGACCGCCAAACAGAAGACTTCAGACGGTACTCAGTCAATCACCGTCTCGTTCGAGAAACTTGGCGAACGTAGACTTATTGAGAATTTGCCGCAATCGGCTGAACCCGAAATTATTGAGAGTGTCCCAGTGCAGGTTTGACCTGCCGGACACCGCTGCTATAAGGAGGTGATTACTCTGGTCGGAATTATCATTGGAGAGAATGAACCGATCGACCGCGCCATTCGTCGATTTAAGAAGAAGTACGAACGGTCCGGTATTTTGAAAGAGTTCAAGAAGCGGACGTTTTTCACAAAACCGTCTGTCAAGAAGCGCATGAAGAAGGTCAAAGCCATTCGCCGTGCACAACGGACGATGTTGGAAGAGGCAATGTAGTATATAGAAATGCCACGCACCTTGAAGGTAGGTGGCATTTTTCGCAACTCGAGGTATGTGGCACTCACCTTTTTGCTCTAAAACAAACGTCCCGACGATTTTCGAATCGCCGGGACGTTTCGTTGTACAGCCTCTCTTTTTGCCAAAGAAGGAGAAGGCCGACCTCTTTCACCCGATACTCATTTCAACAGTACCATTCTCCTCGTTGTCTTCTGCCCGAGACTTTCAAGCGTATAGAAGTACACTCCGCTCGCCACCGATCTGCCGGCGTCATCCGTTCCATGCCAGTTCACAGCATAGCTCCCTGCTGATTGCACTCCGTTGACCAGCGAGGCCACTTCCCTGCCTACGACATCAAACACACGCAGCCGGACATATCCCATGGTGGGGATGTTGTACCGAATTGTCGTGGACGGATTGAAAGGATTTGGATAATTGTGCTCAAGTGTAAAGGTCGACGACACTAGTTCAACTGGCTCAGAGACTCCGGTGAGCGACCCGAAGTGTACATACGCGCGGACAACATACTTGTAAACACTGTCAGAACTTGGACCGAACACGTACCAATTAAAGCCCGATGAGCCTGAAGCATAGGTATATGAGTGATAGGGTTGTGTGTTGGGCTCAGTGCTTTCCATAAGACCCGGCGCCGTCCCATCTCCTCCGAACACAAATCCGACTGCGAAACTACTGTTGAGGTCCACATTCCAAGAGGAGACGTCGATCTTTCGCCAGTTTGGATAGGGAACCGGATAGGGAGCAGAAAAAGTTTGACTGCCTGTGACATTGAGAGTGGTGGACCCATACTTCTTGCCTAGGGGAGACGGCCTCGCGACTCCTGTATATTTCCAGATGCCGAATCCTATTGAGCCGTCGCGTCGGAAGGCAACTCTGATGCTGTCCAGAACCGCACCTCCCGGTACAGGATCAAACCAGACGACGGCGGTATCGGGAGCAGTCCATGAGAGATAACCGTCAGGAACTCCGTCTTCAAATGCAAATTCCTGAACGGTCACCGCAGGAGCCTGCCCGCTCGAGCTGTATGAAAAAGATGCAACATTCGATCCGAGATTTGTGACAGCAAACATGACTTGATCGTATGAAGTGCCAAATCCCGGCTCAGTATACAGGCTGGAGAGTGAAATGTCCGTCACTTTCTTTCCGCCTGAGCCTGTGGCAATTGCCCTCACACTGAGGGTAGAAAACTGGCTGGTGAACGTCGCTTTTAGGTTCTTCCCTCCTTTGTACACCAGATACACCGTTCCCTGAGCATCAACCAATTGGGTTTGCGAGGAGACGTTCGGATCGAGATACGTCTGCCCAGGAGTGATTTTCGCTATGACGGGCAGCGTGAAGCCGTATCGTGGATCGACCGTTTTGTCATTGAGTGCGTTCGCGACCGCAAAGCTCTTGAGCAGATCATCGAAGGTCAGACTTGAACCCATCTTGGAAAATGCATCGTTGTATCCCGCCATGCTCGTGGCCGTGCTTTGCACGATTTGCTTAGCAACGCCTGAGCCCAACTGTTCGATGAGGTACCACGTAAAGAGACCTGCTCTCGAGTAGTCCTGAAGCAAGTTTGAAGTTGTTCCCCAGGTAAGGAAAGAGAGATTTGTATTTGAATAGTAGTACGAAGGGTTTTCGAAAGTGTATCCGCACAACGCCATCGCGACCTCCGAGAGCCCCTCGTTGACAAACGTTATTTCCTTCGTATCGTTGTTCCAATGAATCATATGCTGGAATTCATGCGCAGTCGTTGAACTGGCGAGCGTAACACCGGAGCTTGCTTTCAAGTTTGTGGGATTGCCGTCAATATAATAGATCTCTGCATAATTCGAATGCCGATTCGACCCGTATTGCTGTGCATAGGCCTCGGGGTACTCATTCAACGGAAAGAAATACCCAACGGAGTACGGTCCCGAACCATTCCATCCATCCTTGATATCGAGGATCAAGATGATGATGCGGGGATCGTTGTCGACATTGGGAGGATCGCCAAAATACTGATTGTCGAGTTGGAAGATCCCTTTCGTCGGATCGGCTGGCGTGCTTAAATCAAAGGCATTCTTCATTGCATCGACAGCGCTCTGATCGACCCGACCGTTGGTCCAAAGAGCGTCTTCTACAAAAATATAGCATTTGATTCCAACCGCCTTGCATGTGGATGGTACTTGATATTCAAACTGGCTGGACGCGGATTGATCGGTCGCCCACCAGGTGTACTTCTGTCCAACGGTAAAATTCCAGGCGGAAGTCTTTCGTAGCTGTTGCGGATGCGACTGTGCGTACGCTTCCACAACAGGCCGAATGCGTTCCCAATCCGCATTGAGTCTAGGCGATCCGGCGATGGGGTAGCTTGGCTCCGCCTGGGACGCTGAGGTCTGTTGCTCGGCGGCAACAGGCTTGTATGCCGTTTGAGCTGTCGTTATCGTCCAGAATCCAAGCACCAACGCACACGCAAAAAAATGCTTCACAGGATCGTCTCCTTCTTGATGTGTTATTGAACTATCACAAACTCATTGACGCGAACGTAGTCTCCAGTCCCGCTCTTCACTATCGGCCCAAAGATTTTCACAACTCTCCCCTGCAGCTTTCGAAGTTGCTTCGACTGAGTCGTGTCCGCTTGGATGAAAATGTTGCTTCCTCCATCTTTCAAAGCGAGCGTCAGTCTCGTAAACGGCTCATTGCCTGACACATACACGGAGCCCACGAGCGTATCCACAAGCATCGATCCCTTTTTCTGCAATGTCGTATCGCTGGAAGTTTTCTTTTGTGAAGCGATGCCCTTCGATATCAATAAAGAACCGGAGATTGAATCGCGAAGTTCCTTAATCCCGGCAACTGTGTCACGCTCACGAATTGCCTGTTGTCGTTGGTCAGACTTTTTCATGCATGAAGGCAAGGCGAGAATTAAGAGGATGGAAAAAGAGAATACGCACTTGGTGGTCAGGAACGACAGCTTTCCCTGGCCCGGCGGCAGCTTTGGTGTGGCGTAGGAGTTGATCCCTTCTAGTCTCACTTTCTTGGCAAAGAACCCATTGCACTCTTGGCGCATCCACAGATCCGTCACTTGCTGCCACTCTTCTTTTTCTGCATCGCGACGTATTGCTCAAATGTCTCGTAATCCGTCGAACGATGGGCGTGGACAATCTTCCATCCTGTTTCCCGCCGCTCGAGAACGAGTGTCGTCGGCAGATACTCCTCGAGGAGCGTGCTGTCGACTTTTGTGCTTTGTCGAAGGATGAAGAAGGCATATG
>JBGPAN010000386.1:0-4566 GCA_041480785.1 Bacteroidota bacterium
CAATGAGTGTACGCTCGTCGATGAGGTTTGCTGCGCTTTCGAGGTCAACAACGCCGAAGCGGTCAACTGGAATTCTTTCTAGGATATAGCCTTCGTCAAGAAGTCGAAGACACGGTTCAAGCACCGACTTGTGCTCAATGACACTAACTACAATCTTTCGCCGATGGCTGCCGCTCTTTACCACACCGAAAAGGGCAAGGTTGTTAGATTCAGTCGCACCGCTTGTAAAAAGCACGCATCGGCTGTTTGTACCAACCGCACGGGCAACTTCCTCCCGCGCTTGGGCAACTGCCGCTGAAGCAACACGACCCGCAACGTGAGGACTAGCAGCATTCCCATACTCCTGAGTGAAGTAAGGTAGCATTTCCGCAATAACTTCAGAAGCACAAGGTGTTGTCGAGTTATAGTCCAAATATACTCGTCTTGTATCGTTCACAAGTGGCATACGAGACAACCTTCCCGGTCTGTATTTTCTGATGAAAATATGTCACGCAAAGTGATATCCTCGCGTGAAGCATTACTCCGCCGCATTCTCCTGTCGTAGTCAGCCTTGATTTGCTCGACTCGTTCCGGTTTCGCAAGGTCATGCAGACTCTCGTTTTCAATCCAAGTGAAGATATTGCCTGTGGTTTGGTCATGCTTCTCAAAGTCAGCCGCCTTCCAGTACAAATTCGGATGCTTCTCTAGGAGGCCAATCCATTCCCTGCGTTGCTGGAAGAAGCAGAAATAACACCCCGAGCGTGAACGCCAAGTATAGTACGCAGGCAGACCCAATCCTGAGTTATTCAGCAGACGGAGCACATCGCGGTGCGTGACTCCATCTTCCACGAAAGGAAATCGTGGCTTTATATTGGGTTTTGTGGAGATGTAACCTGTTCGGCTGGGTTCATCAGCGCGGATCCCGACATACAGATACACAGGATCATCTCCGATGTATTCCTCGAATGGTCGAAGCTTCAGCATTCGGGTGCACCAACGGGTCCTTGGGTCCGGTAGTACTCCGCGATAAAGGTCAAGATAGTGCCGAAAACGGCGTACGGGGTTCAACTTAGTGATTTTGACACCCAATTGCGCTTCGATCTTCAAAAGATAATCGTATGTTTCGGCAAGTTCTTCTCCGGTATCGCAAAAGACATACTCCATTTGAGGCACGCGATCGCGCATATACAGGGCAAGTGCCGTGCTGTCCTTGCCCCCCGACAAAGACAGAATATGACGACACGACTTATCATCATAGGACGGTATATTGGATTTCTTGCTTGTCATCCTCTGCTTTCAGCTCCTTCACCCAATTGATCGGCAAGCAACAGCAAGGCCGCACGAATGATTTCTCGTGCAGTGGTTTGCTGTGAAGCAGCCAGTTTCTCTCCTAATTCCCGCGCCAAAGACTTGGCTCGCTCGCGTTGATCGGGAGTCAATGCATCCATCGCACTATGCGACTCCCCGGCAAGCCCAGCCCGAGCCATGGCCCTTCTAATGCCGTCACCAAGGCCTTTTGCCAATTCCGGAAACCGATCAACATCACTGTCCATCCAGCTAGCCGGGGGACGATTCACAACCAACGCGAGCACCGAACCAATCCCCGGTTCATCAGAACTGGATTGAACGACGCGCTGGAGGAACTGCAACAGGACAGGATCGCTCTCCTTAGATTCCAGTTTCGCGGCAATATCGCGCAGTCGCTGCCATCCTGCGGCTGTTGGATCACAACCGCAAGCCCGGAGCAGTATTCCCTTGGCTTCGGAATGGGTTGCCGTAGCAACGGCGGACCATTCTTTAAGAGCCTCGTTCAAAGCGTTAAAGAATGCTTCCACCTCTGACTTCTCAGGCTTGCTTCCCGGGAATGGCGAAAATCCCAGCGCAACAGGCAGATCAACATACAGAAACCTATCAGGAGATTTAGCCTTCTCAAAAGCACCCCGCAGTCCGATCGTCGCTTCTGCCAGCCGTTTCGTCCGCCATGAGAAATCGGGGAGTTGTTTCACCATCCGAAACAGCGCTCTGACAATCGGTACGGTTGCAGGCTTGGTGCCCAAGCCTTTCGCCAAGCGTTCAAGTACAGCCGCTCGGGTTCCGACGATGCGGCTTCCGGCGACCCCAAAAAGCTCGGGACGGCGCATCATCACTTCAAAGTCAGCAATCCCCGGCTCAGGGATAAACGTCCCTTCGCGATAGAGGGTCGTTTCGTCTGGAAATGACATCATGAAAGCGCAGAGCAATACAGGATGAAGCCCGTCCATGACCCCATAAGGTGGTTCGGAGAGGGATTTAAAAACCACATCCAAAGGCTGAGGTTCGGGCTCGGTTTGAAACACCGTATCACTCAGGTGCTGCCATGTCGGCCAAAGAGAGTTCTTTTCAGAAGGAGGCGCGAATGACCAAACCCCAGGGGCCCTCTCACGATGAAGCCCAGTTGCCCTGAGCACGGACTCGTACATACTGCGCTCTGGAGGAAACCCTTCGATTCCAAGACCGGCCTTCTCAACGAGTGTCAACATCCGTTCGACAAGATTTCGGCGGGCAGCCGCTCCTGCAGAAGAAAGAATTCTGCGTCCAATGAGTTCATTGCGGATTCGTGGAGTCTTGCGGTATAGCCTGTCACATACATCGGAAAGAAGATGAGAAATACCTACACGCGAGCGCACTGGCTGTGGCTCTCCATTCCAGTACCAAAGGCATTCGCTTCCCAAAGGTTCCTTCCTCGGATCCAACAACGTATTCAGATTCCGACGAAGGAAATGCTCCGCTTCCGCTATGCGTAATGCGACCTCTCGCCGAGCCACCCTGTCGTCACGCAGTTCCGGTGTATTATCCCAGGCCCAGCGTAAAGCAGCGAGTTCAACAACGGATGCATGAATTTCGCCAATCTGCTGAGGAATAGCGATCACAAGATTGAGCTGGCCATGCTCTCTTGATTCCGCACGCTCACGGAATGCCAAGAATTGTGTATTGGAGGAAGAAAGGCAAACCAGGATCTGACCGGCGGCTCCCGGTATGGGGACTTTGTGCTCGGTGATCTGAGTTGGGTCATCAAGATAAGTTAGGGTGAAGTACCGCAGCGCCCCGACTTCGAAACTGTGCCGACGTGCAACCAACGGCCTTGGTTCCAGATACCGCTGTATGCTTGCAGCCAGGCTGATACTACCACGAACTTTCCGCTCACCCTCTGCGACCCGTTCGTCTATATCGACATCGCTGCCTTCCCAAATTCGATAGGTATTGTTGTAACGACGATGTGTAAGGATGGACCGTTCCTGGAGATACTTGAGCCCCTCACGGACCTTCGCGGGCGGTTTCCCATTGTCCGCCAAGGATAGAGAGATCATTGGCTCCTGAGCACTGAGGTGGCAGAAATCCCCAAGCGCCCCCAAGACTCCGATGGTCTTCACAAGTTGAACATGCATCTCAGAGAGGTTTTCTTTTCTCTCCAGGACATCGGCAGCTTCCAGCCAGCGGCGGGCTTGGGGTTGCCGGAATAACCCCGCTCCGAAATTGACCGTGAAGTAGTCAAACAGGTGATGCAAACGTAGAAATGTCGGCGTGTGGCTTACCATGGCATGCGTTCGGAGGAATTCCTGAAATCCGCCCGGCTCAAGGCTACTCAAGTATGAAAACAGTGAGCGCTCGTTCTGAGCGAAGCGCCTGAAAACAAAAGGCAGCGCCACCAACGTGCCGGGGTGTAGAGGGTATGAGCGCACACAGACTTCTTCAAATTCCTCCTTTTTCATCCCCGGCGGACACACACCGCACCGGGCACTTTCTTTGGAAATCTGTCTGACCTGCCGATGCAGACCGGATGGCAACCCGCTAGGTGTCCACTTGATTGCACTTGCGATCATCCGAATGACCTGGTCAGGTGGTTCCAGAAAGGCAATATCCTCGAACCGGCCGTGAATCTTCGCCCATTCCTTGCGTGTCAGGCTGTCAAGGTGTTGTCCATATTCCTCAAACGACTGGTGGAGGAACCCCAGCAGAAGAATAGGAAATCTGCCGCTACGGCTGGCTTGCTCCGCGATTTCTTGGAGGACAAAAACATCACCCTTCTGGGGAGTGCGGGCAGCGAATTCGAATAGCTTTCCGAGCTCATCGATTAATAACAGGAGCCCAGAGTATCCGGCTCGTTCAGCGGTAGCAGCAAGTGAGGTCACAAGGGATGCGATTCTGCGGCTGTCCATCCCGTGTCCCTTCCGTGCATCTTTCAGAAGGGATTCAACGTCTCCCGCTAACGTCCTAGTGTGTGCCTTTTTGATAAGGGAAAGACCTGACTGGATTCCTTCCAGTAAACACACTGAGGCTGGCGCCCGACGGGCGGTAAAGAGACTGGAAGCATGCCATTGCTTCCTTTCGACTCACGACCTTTGGTAACCAATTCTTTGGCGAGAGCGGGGTCCGCCTGCTTAAGTTGTTTCCGAGCAGCGATTCCCTCTGCGCCGTGTTGACACAGAAGTCTGGTCAGAAACACGGCAAAGGCAGATTTTCCGACGCCGTAGGGTCCCGTTACTGTCCAGGCGCGGTACGTGGACTCTGTGCTTAACCCTTCCGATATCCTACCGAGAATATGACGAG
>JBGPAN010000387.1:0-4566 GCA_041480785.1 Bacteroidota bacterium
CAATCACGCAGCGAGACGATTATCGATCAAGGAATATCGCCCGCCTGCCCTTCCAGTTCTGGTACAGGCGGGCAGGAATAATGAATGTTGAAGGATCGTTTGTTTGGCGGATCCTATTCATTCTCATTCATATCGCGAAGCTTCCGTCCCGCGTGACGGGATTCCAGCTCTTCACTACTCGTAACGAAGGGCCTCAACCGGATTCGCCACTGCGGCCCTGACAGCCTGGTAGCTCACGGTCAGCATCGCAATGAGAACGGATATGGCGCCCGCTAACAAGAATGTCACTACGCCAACGTTGATTCTATAGGCAAAGTCCTGAAGCCATTGGCTCATAACGAAGTATGCGACGGGCCACGCGAAGAGATTCGCAAGCACCACCAGGAAAAGGTACTCTCGGGTCAACAATCCAATGATACCGGAGACCGTTGCACCCAGGACCTTGCGAACGCCGATTTCCTTGGTTCGCTGTTCTGCAGTGAATGCGGCGAGGCTCACGAGACCCGAACACGCAATGAGCATGGCCAGCACTGCAAAAT
This sequence comes from Bacteroidota bacterium, assembly GCA_041480785.1. Classification (GTDB taxonomy): domain Bacteria; phylum Bacteroidota; class Ignavibacteria; order UBA10030; family UBA10030; genus UBA9647. The sequence goes on from JBGPAN010000387.1 coordinate 540, forward strand.
ATCCAAATACTTGCCCGAGTTGTCTGTCAGACTCATAGAAGCGCTCGAAATTGTCGTTTAGAAAAATGAAGGTAAATGGATTTATGGGATCGAACTCCCGATACGCGTCTTTCATATCGCTCAGGGCGCTAGCAAAGCGAGACTCATCCACACGGATCAAGAGGTAGTTCATCCACGGCCACAAATGAATAACGAGCGGCTCGATCTTTCGATGAAGCGATGCAAAGTTGAAGTCTTTGACCACGCCGATGATATGCCCCTTCTTACCCCCCACCAATTCAAATGGTCTCCCAACCGCCTCGGCGGGACTGTCCCAGCCGAGTTGCCTGACAGCTTGCTCGTTGATGATGAAGGCTTCCGTTGCATCGGTCGCGTAGTCGGCTGAAAACCCACGTCCGACGGCAAGCCGTAGGTCGAGCGTTTTGATGAAGTCCCTGTCAACCCAGAGCATCGACATCGTCCCTTCTACCGAATTTCCCTCCAGACGGAACCGCGTCTTCCCCACCGGACCACCCGGAAGAAGCGCTGCGGCACCCACAGACTGAACTCCCGGATTCTGCAGCAACCGTTGCTTCAGAGGCTCAGAATTCTGGCGGAGGTTTTCGTTACGGATTGGGACAACGATGACCTGATCCTTGTTCAGTCCAAGTTGCTTACTCTGTATGTACGTCAGTTGATCGTAGACGACCCATGTTCCAATAAGCAGTATGACCGTCAGAGCGAATTGAAACACGACCATCACTTTTCTCAGCAGGATTCTGTGCGATCCCGCCCTCGAGAATCCCTTCGTGCTCTCGAGCGGCTTCAGCGAGGAAAGAACGAATGCCGGATAGACAGTGGACAAGACACCAATTGCCATCACAATCGCAATTGGTCCCAGCCACGATTTCCAATCGCTCACATATCCTGCCGCGATACGACTGCCAGTGAAAACACTGAGATGAGGCAAGCTGATTTCGACCAGCGCAATTGCCAGCACCAGCGAGATTGTCAACGCAATCGCTGCTTCGCATAGAAATTGCTGCACGAGTTGACCCCTGGTCGCACCGATGAGTTTCCTGACTCCTACTTCCTTTGATCTGAGGATGAGGCGGGCGGTGGTCAGGTTAGCGAAATTGACGCAGGCAACCAGGAGAACCAGAAGTGCTATCCCGGAAAGCAGGTAGACATTTTGTATGTCTCCCGATGAAGCGAGGCCGTAGTCCCGGAAGGTGAAAAGGTGAATTCGACCCAGAAGTTGAAGGTGGATCTTTTGAAGGGGGCTGTTCTCTCCAAGATATTTGCCGATGACGGTGGTCAGGCGCTGGGCGACAAGATCCGAGGACGAATTCGGTGCGAGAAGAACGAAGATCTGGCATGTGTTGTTCTGCCAGCTACTGACAAATTCCTTGCCAAGCCAATTCGTCAGTGTCGCGAACGAGACGAGCAATTCAGGTTGCAGCGTCGAGTTCGAAGGAAAATTCTTCGCAACTCCGGTGACCTCAAGACTCAGAACGCCATTGAGACTGAGTGTCTTGCCTAGCGGGTCTTCATCGCCAAAGTACTTTCGGGCAATATCCTCCGTGATCACGACCGTGTTTGGTCTCTGGAGCGCCGTCTTCATATCCCCCCGGACTGCCGGGATGGAGAATACATCAGACACGCTCGAATCGACGAAGAATAATTGTTTCTCGTAGAACCGCTTGTCTCCATTCCCAACCAGGGGAATTGGATTATCCATCACCAGAAAACGGACAGCGTGCATGACCTGAGGGAAATCGCCAAGCATGGATGTTGCCAGAGGAGGAGGCAGCGTGGCGTCCATGCTGGTGCCTTTTGCCGTCTTTCTCTCAGCAATCAGTCTATAGATTCGTTCATGATTCTGATTGAACCGATCATACGACAATTCTTGCTGGACGTAGAGAAGGATCACGATACAGCAGGCCATTCCGACGGCAAGGCCCGAGATGACGATCGCGGAATAGCCTTTTCGTCTCAGCAAATTGCGGAAGGCGACTTTGAAATAGTTAGAGAGCATGAGACCTCAGTGAGTTCTTCGTTGATTGACCCATCGGATGATCGGGTCATCGATTCATCGGGTGATATGAAGATGAATTGTTCTCAGATCATCCGATGGTTAGATCTCCCGATGACCAGATGGCTCGATTTCCTCATTCATACCTCAGCGCCTCCATCCCGCGGGACGGGATTTCGGCTCTTCACTACTCGTAACGAAGAGCCTCAACCGGATTTGAAAGCGCAGCCTTAATTGCCTGTGTGCTCACCGTCAGTAGTGCTATCACCAGGGCAAACGCGCCGGCGAGCGTAAATGCCGACCATCCAATGTCAATCCGATACGCGAAATCCTGAAGCCACATCCTCATGACAAACCACGCAACAGGCCAGGCAATCATCATGGCGATGCAGACGAGCTTCAAGAAATCCTTCGAGAGAAGGGCGACAATGCCGGTCACCGATGCTCCAAGGACCTTCCGGATTCCGATTTCCTTCGTCCTCTGCTCGGCAGTAAACGCGGCAAGCCCGAACAGACCAAGGCAGGCTATGACAATGCTCAACATCGTCATCGTCGAGAAGATGGTTTGGAAATTGTGTTCTGACCGATAGAGTTTGTCGATGGTTTCATCCAGGAAATAATAGTCGAATGGACGGCCGGGGACGAGAGCACTCCATGTTGCATCCATCCCACCGAGCGTGCGCCGAACATCGCCGCCGGAAAGCTTCGCCGCGAGCAGCCACGATCGTGAAGGAATGAGAACGAAAGCGAATGGTTTAATCTCGTGTCGCAAGGACGTGAAATGAAAATCCTTCACGACCCCGACAACGTTGAAATAGATCGTCGTATCTCTGCGTTGCGACCACACAATGTGCTGTCCGATAACAGGCTGAGGGACGCCGAGATGCTTCACCGCTGTCTCATTCAATATAATGCCGTCCAGAGAATCGGAAGGAAACACCGGTGAAAAATTCCTTCCTCCATTGAGCTCGAGGCCAAGCACATCCAGAAAGTCGTATCCGACACTCAAAAAATTGACGAGCTGCTCGTTCTGCGATCCTTTCACCCGAAGAGAATTCGTCCAATTCTGCCCTCCGATCATTCCGTCGCAAGCGGAGATTCTCAGAACACCCGGCACCTTTGCGAGGCTTGCTCGGACCTCCTCTCCGTGATGCGGCAGCAAGCCGACGTTTCGGATGACGACTACCTGATCCTTGTCAAAGCCAAGCTTGGTCGATTGTATGAAATTCATCTGCTGTTGAACGACGATTGCTCCTACGATCAATATGACAGAGAGTGCAAACTGAAAGACGACCAGCACCTTTCGGAGATCGAATAGGTTTTTTCCTCGCAAGGAAAGTTTTCTGAAGATTGAGATGGTGTCGTACGATGAAAGGGCAAAGGACGGGTAGAGACCAGCCGCCAATCCGACCAAGATTCCTATGAGTATGATCACCGGCCAGATCATTCCGCTGGCAGGTGAGAAGAGGGAGAGGTTCTTTTGTGTGACCTGGTTGAACAATGGCAGTCCAAGCTCCGCAATCCCTGTTGCCAGTACAGCCGCAAACAGCGAGAGGAGAACAGATTCCGACAGGAATTGTATAACAAGATCGCTTCGAATTGCGCCGACAACTTTTCGCACTCCGACTTCGCGGGCCCGCAGTGCCGATTTTGCTGTTGTTAGATTGACATAGTTGATCCCGGCGATGAAGAGCACAAAGACAGCGATCGTGAGGAAAATATAGATATACAGCCTGTCGCTGTTCGGCTCAAGCTCCCACTTGAGGTGGGAATTCAAGTGAATCCCGGTGATGCCCGCCAGCGGCTGTGTGTAGAATATATTGTCATTCCGGGGTTGATTGATTTTGAAGACCGCTTGAATTTTCGGCCCGAGCGCGGAGATCGAGGTGCCCGCCTTGACTTTCAAGTACGTGTAGAAGATGTACGAGTCCCAGTCCGAGTCCATCCCGTAACCCCTTTGAAACTCCTGACTCAACGTGCGCACCGAAATCAAGAAGTCAAATTTGAAATGGG
>JBGPAN010000388.1:0-4557 GCA_041480785.1 Bacteroidota bacterium
ATCGAAGCAAACAGCGCAAAGCTCGCGACCCAGAAGGCCTGAGCGACGATGTGCTCACTTCCCAATGCAAGATATCGTGTCGGTGAGAGTGATCTCACTTCAGCCATAGACTGTCTCCTCGAGTAGTTTGTGGTTTGAAAATACCCAATTGTGCCGCGAAATGCAAGACTCGCCGGTTTGCTATTCCAGCATTTTGGTGTACATTGACGGGCAAATTCCGAATCGGGAGAACACATGAAGAAACTCCTTGTTGCACTTTTCTTGGTATCATCTGCCTTCACGCAAACCACACTCAAGCTCTTCCCCGGCGGGACCTACGACGCCTCAATCCCCCAACCCAGCGCCGTGCTCGGCTATCAGATCGGTGAACGGTTCACGAACTATGCCAGCTTGAACAACTATTTCGAAAAACTGGTTTCAGCTTCGGACAGAATTCAGCGCGTAGCGTACGGTGAAACGTACGAGCACCGGATTCTGCAAGCGTTCGTGATCGGCTCGCCACAAAACTTGGCACGGCTCGACGATGTCAAACAAATAAACAAGAAACTGACAGACCCGCGAACTCTGGCAATAGGAGAGTCCGACAAGATTATCGCAACACTTCCTGTCATTGTTTACCTTTCCTATGGCGTCCATGGAAACGAAGCATCATCTCCGGAAGCATCGATGATGGCAGCTTATCAGCTCTGTGCCGGCACCGATGATCGCACTCAGACCATGCTGGAGAATGCAATCGTGATTATCGATCCCAACGTCAACCCCGATGGACATGAACGGTACGTGCAATGGGCGAATTCCGTGTCAGGAGCAAAGCCAAACCCCAATCCATTTTCCCTCGAACATACCGAGCAATGGCCGGGAGGTAGGACAAATCACTTTTTTTTCGATTTGAATCGGGACATGTCGTGGCAGACTCAGAAGGAAACAAAGGCACGTGTACGATTCTACCGGGATTGGATGCCGCACGTTCACGTTGACTACCACGAGATGGAGTATACAAGCACTTATTTCTTCTATCCTGCTGCCGTACCACTACATGAGACGCTCCCCCCCGAAGTCGCGAAATGGGGGAAAATCTTCGGCGAGGGGAACGCTGAAGCTTTCGACAAGCTCGGCCTGCCGTACTTCGTCGGTGAACATTTTGACATGTTCTACCCGGGTTACGGTGATTCGTGGCCGACGTTCAACGGATCGATCGGCATGACATATGAGCAGGCAGGCGGATCGCGCGGAGCTCTCGCCGTCCGAAAGCCAAATGGTCAAACACTGACGCTTTTGGATAGAGCCCGAGATCACTTCATCACCAGCATTGCGACGATCGAAACGTCCGTCAAGCACAAGATGGAACGCCTTCAGGATTTTGCAAAATTCTGGACAACAGCGCTCAGCCTCAATTCTTCTGTCAAGGGATACCTGATAAGCCAAAGCGAGGATCCCTCCAGGGCAGACCAGGTGATCGAGACCCTGCTCAGACAGGGAATTGAAGTGTTTCAACTTCCAGAACAGACCGTGTTGCAAGTCCAACGTTATTTCTCGGCAAAGTCGGCGAAAGAGAATGTGCCAAAGGGGACATACTTCATTCCTTTGGGTCAGCCGCAATCTCGGTTGGCCGAAGCATTGCTGGAACCCATCACGATTGCGCACGATACATTTTTCTACGACGTATCGGCCTGGTCGCTTCCTGTCGCTTCCGGACTCAAAGCGTGGGTGTCCCTCTCCCCTCTGCCACCCAACGCTCTGAAGATCAATGACCCACCAAAACCGAGCGGGGGCATCATCGGCAACAAATCTGCATTCGCATACCTGGTACCTTGGGATCGCAACAGTGCAGTTCGACTCACATGGCAACTCCTTGAGAAGGGGTATTCTCTGGCGGTCGCTCGGCGATCATTTGAGACTGGTGGGCGATACTTTGGCGCTGGGACGATTGTTGCTCTCTCCGGTGCAAATGGCGACAGCCTGTCACGAGACATCGACAAGCTTGCCGCACAACTCGGCGTCGATGTCTATGCGACACCGACGGGGTATACAGACAAAGGAATAAGTCTTGGGTCAAACTATGTATCTTCCCTTAAGAAGGCGGAGATCGCGATCGCAGTAGGCTCACCCGTAAACTCCAGTGGTTACGGGGAGCTTTGGTTCCTGTTCGAACAGGAACTTGGCATTCCTTTCTCCGGAATTCGAGCAACGGATTTGGGAGACCTGGACCTGTCGAAATTTGATGTCATCATTCTGCCGGATGCTCTCAACTACCAATCCGCATTCGACAGCGCCAAGACCGATCGGCTCAAGCGCTGGGTACAAAGCGGCGGCGTTCTGATCGGTATTGAAGGAGGGGCACAGTTCCTTACGAAAGGAAAATCCGGCATTACTGCTGCCATGCTCAAGGCAGAAAAGAAAGAGGATGAAAAGAGCAAGGAAGAGAAGGAACAAGAGAAAGCAAAAAAGGAGCAAAGCAAACGGCTGACACTGTTTGAGAAAGAGGAGAAAAGCCGACTCGACCGAATCCCTGGAACAATCTTCAAAGTTCTCGTCGATACGACCCATCCCGTCGGGTTCGGAGTTCCAGGCGAAATCTTCGTTTTCAAGAGTGATTCTCCCCCAATTGAGCTGACAGACGTTGGACACAATGTGGCCCGGTTCTCGCGAGATTCAGTACAGGTGAGTGGCTACGTCACCAAGGAAAGGGCTCAAAAAGTCGCTGAGGCGGCCTTCGTGCAAGACTACCGCATCGGAAGAGGCAGGGCTGTGCTTTTCGCAGAGAACATCACCTTTCGGCGATTTTGGTCAGGATTGGAGAAGCTCCTGCTCAACGCGATTCTCTTCCTTCCTCAACCTGACTAGATTGGCGAACTGATCGCCAACAGCCTAGAATTCCGTTGACTGAAAGCCTTTTTTTGGCTATCTTAACAGCCCAATTCTTTTTGAGTTGGGCTTTCTTTTTTGATGAAGCCTCTGCACGGGCTAATTGGGGTGTAGCCAAGTGGTAAGGCAGCGGCCTTTGGAGCCGCCACTCCCAGGTTCGAATCCTGGCACCCCAGCACGGTTTCAGGAGAACGCCTGGAGAAGCTGACGGGACATTCCCACAATGGAATTCTGGCACCCTGTCGGTGTGTAGCCATAGAGCGCCATTTCTCTCAATCGTAACGGGTAGGTGCGATCATGAGTGATTTGAAGATTTTCTCAGGTAGAGCGAACCATCCACTGGGAGAAAAGATCGCCAAGGCCGCAGGCATTCCGCTTGGGCGACTCGACATAAAGAATTTTAGCGACGGCGAGATCTGGGCGAAGTTCAGCGACAATATTCGCGGCGATGACGTTTTCATCGTGCAGTCGACTCAACCTCCATCAGATAATCTCCTGGAGCTGCTGATCTTGATCGACGCGGCAAGGCGAGCCTCTGCTCGCAGGATTACTGCGGTGATTCCTTATTTCGGATATGCACGGCAGGATCGCAAAGACCAGCCGCGGGTCTCGGTGACAGCAAAACTGATCGCGAATTTGATTACAGAAGCTGGTGCAGATCGCGTCATCACGATGGACCTGCATGCGGCGCAGATACAAGGTTTCTTTGACATTCCGTTGGATCACCTGTATGCCTCAGCGGTCTTCTCCGACTTTTTCCGGCTGAAGAAAATTCCCAATCTTGCAGTTGTCTCCCCCGATGTGGGCGGCCTGAAGATTGCCCGGTCATACGCCCGAAGGTTGGAGGCAGAATTGATTTTGATCGACAAACGCAGGCCGAAACCCAACGTCGCGGAAGTCGTGAATATCATCGGAAATGCCAGCGGCAAGAATGTACTAATTATCGATGACCTCATCGACACTGCAGGAACATTCGTCAATGCGGTTAAGGCCCTGCGAGAGAACGGAGCACAGGAAATCTATGGTGCATGCACACACCCGATTCTCTCCGGCAATGCGACAGAACGGATCAATGAATCAGAATTGACATCGCTTGTGGTGACTGACAGTGTGCCGTTGAGGATACTCTCGCCAAAAATCGAGATACGATCCGTTGCGAAGATTTTCGCTGAAGCAATTGTGCGCACACATAACAACCAGTCAATCAGCACGCTGTTCGATGTCGACAAGGACAAGATCTAGTTTAGTACAATTGAGGAGAAGCAACAATGTCTGAGATAGCAGTAAGCGCCGAAGTCCGAAAGGAAGTCGGGAAACAAGCCAAGCAATTGCTCAAAGTGGGCAAGGTGCCGGGCATCTACTACGGTCACGGCCAGAAGAATATTCCCCTGGCTATGGTCGAAATCACGTTGAAGCCATTGTATAGGTCTTCTGCGGCTGCCGTCATCAATCTTACCCTCGACGACGGCTCGAAGCACATGTGCATCCTGCGCGACGTTCAGTTCGATCCTGTGACAGATCGTCCGGTTCACTTCGATCTGTTCGGTCTGAATGAGAACGAAGAGCTGACGATCGAGCTCCCCGTGACAGTCACGGGAACGGCGAAGGGGGTGCGTGACGGAGGTATCCTTCAGCACATCCTGCATAAGTTGAAAATTGTCTGCTTGCCGAAGAATATTCCGGATAGACTCG
>JBGPAN010000389.1:0-4548 GCA_041480785.1 Bacteroidota bacterium
CGAGCTGCCGTTGAATTCGTCATTCCAGACCAACTTCCAGCCGGGTAACTGCGGAATGCTGTCCGTCGGCACAGCCGATGCTATTCCCTCGCTGTTGCTCTTGCATCCGCTTGTGCAGTTGAGCAAGAGAAACGCGCCAAGTACAAGAGCAATGCTCTCCACTTTTTTCCTTCCCGAAAAGTTGATTGAACGACATATCTTGTCGATGCTGGCAAGACAATTGGATGCATTCCCTCGAGTGTACTTCAGCCTCGTCACGCAGAATCTCCCTCCTGTCGCAGGGCTGACATAACGAAGCCAATAACCGAATGTTCCGGCGATCGCATCTTGCCACCTCCGATTGAAGAATGTTCGACTCGCCCAGATAGATCAGTTCACCTGATCAGCACACATTTCATCGTGTTCGACTGAGCACCGTCGAGAGTCACGCGATAGAAATAGACACCACTCGCCAGTAACAGAGTTCTCGCATCCAGTTTGAGAAGATGTTTGCCGCCGGCTTCCATCCCGTTTTCCAGCACTGCGACCTTTCTGCCCAAGACATCATAGACTTCGAATGCCACTCTCCCGTCATGTGGAATTTTGTATTCGACCGTTGTGACAGGTGAAAATGGGTTGGGATAGTTCTGAGAAACATCAACGACACCTGAGGGGCCAACCGCCGTTGAAGTGAACCTCAGGGAACTGAGGTTGAAACCACCGGCAGCGAATATCACTGCAAGATAGTGGACTCCGACAGTGAGCGATTCCGGACCTACGCGCACCGATTGCCATTGATTCAAGCCTCCCGTCAAGGGAACATTGACCACACTCTTGAGATCCTGTCCATCCCAGTTCAAGATGATCTTGCCGCCGCTCGCACTGGACGCAACCCTCATATCGATGAAATACGCATCGCTCGTTTTAACAGTGACAGTGAAATTCAGGAACTCGCCGACGCTGATCCAACCAACGTCAAAGCCGTTACCTCCGGCATCAGTCGATCGTTCAATGTCCACTCCATCATTTCGATATTCGCCGCCAAGATTCCAGCTTCCCCCTCCTTGTCCGCCGGTATTCTGGTAGTCCATATCTGCGTACGCGTACCCGTACTTACCCATGTCGTAGTTGACAGCGTAGATGGTACCCGGAATGGTGTTGGCCACAAAGGAAATTGTAGCCGTCTTGAATGGCTGCCTGATGAGTGCGTCGATCACATCGGGATGGTAGGCGCATGAGTCAATGTTGAGCTTCATCGCCATCGTGTTCAATGCGGCCTGCGCGGCATCAGGGGTTGGGGCGGTTCCTTGCCCATTCCAGTATCTCAGCAGATTGTTGTACTCGGGCGTGGGGGTGACAGATAACGGAGAACTTGTCGACGCTATTTTTTTGTGCGGCCACCACGCCCAGCCTATGTTGTTTTTCTCCATAAGCTCAACGCAATCTGTGAACCACGCGTTCGAGTTCTCGCCCGACTCCCCAAGCCAAAGGGGGGCGTTGTAGATGGCTCGGATGTTCAACAACGTGTTGATCGACAAAGCATTGTTCGGGTTCCAGTATTTGTGAAAACTGTACGCCATGTTGATGTCCCACGGCGGAGTGAGTCCACTGAAATCGGTCGCATACCAGTTTCCTTCGGCGAAGATGAGATGGTTCTGATCCACCTGGCGAACCGCTTGCGTGATGCGAACGTACAGACTCAACAATGGTTGATTGTTGGGAGGCAGATTCCAGGCCGGCTCATTCAACAAATCATATCCGCCAATCCATTTCTTGGATGCATAGCGCTCTGCGAGTTTTCTCCAAAGATCAACCGTGCGCTGCTGGTTCAGAGCACTCTCCCAAAGTGATGGATAGCCACTGTAGTCGCTGATATTACCGTTGTTTTGTCCCCCCGGCGCACAATGGAGATCCAGGATAAGATAAATCTTGTCAGCCTCACACCAACTCAAGAGACTGTCGATGATGGCAAACCCGCTTTCCAGGTACACATCGGGTTGGTCCTTGGGCGTCAGGAGAGCATAATGCATCGGGAGCCGGATGGAGTTAAATCCCCAATGGGCGATCCTGTCAACGTCCTTTCGCGTGACATAGTTGTTCCGATATAACTGGAAAAACTGATCTGCGTTCGCGTTGCCAATAAGAGAAGCAATCTTAGCGCGTATCTCGGAAGGGGAGTTTGCGAAACCTTCCATGTGCAACATATACCCTTCGGGAACAAGCCATCCCCCCAAACCGATTCCGCGGAGGAGAATCTCTTGACCATTGGGATCAATGATCTTACTTCCCGAGGAATGCAGAAATCCCTGGCCCAAAACAGTGCCGGTTCCACAATGCAGAAGTACCCAAAGAGCAAAGAGCCGGATGCGAAATCGTGTTCTTGATGATGTGTGAGCCATTCTCAAATTTATTGGGTGCGTTCTGACGACGGACAGAGAATGTGGTAAACTGTCATTTGAGGAGAACCATCCTCTGACACCGATAGTCGTTCCCAGAATCCAGACGCACGACATATGCCCCACTAGGAAGTCCAGATGCCTCGAATACAGTTCGATATCGTTTCCTGGCGTCGGCGATCCCGTCGAAGAGAGTTGCGACTTCCTGTCCCAGCACATTGAACACTCGTAAAGTCGCACGGCCACACGTCTTGACAGTAAATTCAACTGTTGTTGTCGGATTGAATGGATTAGGATAGTTGGCACTGAGAGAGAACTCACAAGGCATATTGAAATTTTGCCCTACCGATGTCGCCACGGATCCATGAACCTGCAATTCATAAATGGAGTAACCCCATTGCGTGGCGCGCTGCACACCTAGCATTTGGACCCATCGCGCATCGGAAGAGACGATGATCTTCTCAACTCCGCCGGTTCCATTTGTCTGGTGGAAGACGCTTACCCAACTGGATGAGTCCTTCGAGACCTTTATGTAGTGTTCCTTGGCATAGGCGGTCTCCCAAAACAACGTGACATCATCAATGTGGAAGACGGCACCCAGATCCATGAGAATGAACTGTGGATCACTGAATGCCGACGACCATCGGGTACCCATGTCACCATCAACTGCTTTGGGTCCTTCGAGTCCTGTGGCTTCAACGGAAGAGACAGACACTGATTTGTTCAGTGCGAGATTCACCGGCGGCGTAGGGTAGATGGTCAGTTGTGCCGTGGCTGTATTGTTGTATTCGACGCACTCATCCACGGTGTTGTCAGGGTCGACTGCGGCGTCGACAGTATGAGTTCCGACTCCATTTGCTGTCCACGTATTGATGCCGTTCGGACCCTTGTTGGCGTTGATCAAAGCCATTCCTCCCGGCGGGATGGATCCAGTGAACTCATCTGACCAACTTATCTGTTGTCCGCTGACACTGAATGCAAGCTTCAACGGATTGCCCGGCGTCGTCGCGGCAGTTCCCTGATTCTTCACCGTTGCCAGAAAGATCACTTTTTGTCCCTGCAACGGATACGGCGGTACCATCCGTATGTTGGTGATCAACAAATCGGGTTTGCGTTGTCCATCGAGCACCTGAAGCGTCCCAGCGAGCGGAAGGCTATCCGATGAGCCGCCAACGCGGATCGTGAATTGTCCGGGCTCGACGTCATATGAATTCGTCGTCTCATTGAAATAATAGAGTTCATCCGCTGTCAATGTGAAGACGACGGTCGATTTCTGGCCGGGACTCAGCGGTACGCGCTTGAATCCTTTTAATTGTTTCACCGGCGTTGTGGCGTTCGACGTTGGATTGCTGAGATATAACTCGACCACTTCGTCTCCAAGCCGCGAGCCGGCATTCGTCACGTCGACGCTCACAGTGACTTGCTCTCCCGGAGCCACAGAAGCCGGCGCGATGATGAGATTGCTATAAGAGAACGTTGTGTAGCTCAACCCAAAGCCAAATGCATACTCGGGCGTGAAGCCCATTTTGTCGAACCATCGGTACCCACGCCCGAAGCCGGTGTTAAAGTCGTCATTTTGCAGCCACGGCGGGAGTTGAGAATCACCTCTTGGCATGGTTACAGGGAGTTTTCCGCCAGGATTGTAGTCACCGAACAGGACATCCGCGAGTGCACTCCCCGCCTCCTGTCCGGGATAGAACGCGTAGATCAAGCCTTTGATGTTGTCTATGCACCGGCTGATGCCGCACACACCCCCGCTGAAGAGCACGACTGCAACGTTCCTGTTTGCCGCAGCGAGCGCGTTAATGAGGTCCTGTTGTTTGCCGGGCAACTGGATCGACCCACCGACGCGATCGAATCCTTCACCCTCCTGGCTGCCGTCAAGTCCACCACAGTATATCACGGCATCGGCTGTGCCCGCAATTGTTCGCGCTGCTGCAAAACTGTTCGTATCTGCACTGTTGATATCGCAACCCTTCGCGTACAATACTCGGTTCGCGCCGATCTTCGTTTCAATTCCCTGTTTCGGACTGACGCTGGTGAGCGGTGTCACATACGCACTGCCCGAACCGTCGACCTGCAACACCGCAGCGCTGGGACCAACGAGCGCAATACTGTTGATGGTGCTCTTGTTCAGCGGAAGCATACCGCCTTCATTCTTGAGGAGGACGAG
>JBGPAN010000390.1:0-4546 GCA_041480785.1 Bacteroidota bacterium
CGCAAGGAAGGAAAGCTATAGCAAGTTTTCGCGAAAGCCGAAAGTTGAAGGCGGCACGCTGGACGATGATCTCAGCCGGAGAGATTTCACAGTGAATGCGATGGCCGTTTCGCTCAACGCTCGTGATTTCGGTCGCCTTGTCGATCCGTTCCGGGGTCAGGAGGCGATGCGTGAGAAGATCCTACGCACACCGCTTGATCCGTCGGCAACCTTCGACGATGATCCCCTACGAATCATGAGGGCATTTCGATTCTCCTGTCAGCTGGGATTTGATATCGAACCTTCTGTCCTGGCGGCTGCAACGTCAATGGCCCCCCGGCTCAAGATCGTCTCTCAGGAACGCATCACCGATGAATTCATGAAGATCCTGGCGAGCCGCAAACCATCGATCGGCCTGCAGTTGATGCATGAGGCAGGAGTTCTCAAGGTGGTGTTTCCGGAAGTGGCTCATCTTGGAGGCGTTGACCAGCGGCAGGACTTCCATCACAAAGATGTCTTTCAGCACACGATACGGGTTGTCGATAATGTCGCGGAAGCCTCGGCGAACCTCTGGTTGCGCATTGCTGCGCTCTTGCATGATATAGCGAAACCGCGCACGAAGGCGTTTCAGGAAGGCGTCGGCTGGACGTTTCATGGACATGAAGAGATCGGTGCGCGAATGGTGAAGCCGATCTTCCGCCGGATGAGATTCCCGCTTGAGCATCAACCATACGTGGAAAAAATCGTTCGTCTCCATTTGCGTCCCATGGCGTTGGTGGATGAGGGAGTGACCGATTCCGCGATCCGCCGACTCCTATTTGAGGCGGGACAAGAAATAGATGATCTGATGATGCTGTGCCACGCTGATATTACATCCAAGAACCCAAAGCTTGTGGAGCAGGTGAAGAGGAACTATGAGATCGTGGCGCAGAAGATGGCAGAAGTCGAGGAAAAGGATCGTCTTCGAAACTGGCAACCCCCGCTCAGAGGAGATGAGATCATGCAGGTATGCGGACTCGAACCCGGCCCCGCTGTGGGCAGACTAAAGTCTGCGGTCACTGATGCTATACTCGATGGATTGATTCCAAATGAACACGACGCCGCGTTGGCGTATCTTCTGAGCGTCAAAGACAAGATCCTCGGAATCAATTCCTGAGATTCTCAGGGTAGACACGAGTACGTCATGACAAGCCAGGAAGAAATGACCTTTTTTCTCCTTGTTTTGAGGTTCCAACGTTTTTCCCGGTAATAGGACTGAAAGCTCTCTGAGTGCGATTTCTCTCGAAATGCCAATGATTTCTGAAACTTTACCCATGTTTCGTCGTCTATTAGCTAGTGTGTTCACAAAAACAAACTGTTCAACCTGTCTCTTCCCACCATATCTGGAGATTTGTTTATGAAGAAGTTGGCTTTGCTCATGGCATTCTGTATCCTCGCAGCAAGCGCGGCGCTTGCCCAGGTTTCATCACCACAACAAAAGGTCCTAACGCTCGACAAGGCAATCTCAACGGCTTTGGAGCAGAACGTCACCGTGCGTCAGGCGATAAACAACTCCAGTGCTGCGCAGAGCGGTGTTCTGGCAGCGTATGGCTCATATTTGCCTTCGATTTCTGCGAGAGGTAGCTGGTCTCGCCAAGAAACAAACCAGCCTGCGGGCATTCGGTTGGTCAGCGGGCAACCTCATGCGGTTGAAGCATCTTCGTCGACGTCGAATTATTATTCCGCGGGACTGAGCGTTGGCTACACCATATTCAACGGCCTTGGCCGCGAGGCGAGTTTCAGTCAGGCAGTGTCGAATGCGAATGCCGCAGATGATGCGGCAGTACGGACGTCTCAGCAAATCGTCTATTCGGTCCAGGGTTCCTACTTGACCGTTCTGAGAAATCGTCAGCTGGTCAAGGTGAGTGAAGAGAACCTGAAGAGAGATCAACGACAGTTGGAACGTATCACGGAATCAAACCGCGTCGGTGCACTTTCCATTGGAGACGTCTATCGGCAGCAATCGGTTGTGGCGCAGGACGAAGTGAGTCTTATCGGCGCGCAGAACACCTATGACAAATCGATTGCTGACCTTCTATCGCTCGTCGGTCTCGACGTTTCCGAGAGCTACCAAATCGAAGATCCGAACATTCCCGACGAGCTCACGCCGGCGGACATTTCTGGATTGAATGCAAGAGCAGCTGGGTTTCAGGATGTGCGTCAGCGAGCTCTTACGGCGCGTCCGGATTACATGGGTGCTAAGGAGAGCTATAGTGCAGCCCAATCAGGAGTAACAGCCGCGTGGAGCAACTATTTCCCGAGCGTTTCGGCTTCTGCTGGGTACAATTTGTCGAACACCGATTTTTCCTTGCTCACGCAGAGCAAGGGCATCAGTTGGGGCGTCAGTATCAACTGGACGCTCTTTGACGGTTTCCAGACCAATCGATCGATTCAGAATGCAGTTGTGCAACGCCGCAATGCCGAGCTATCGCTTCTGCAGGCTGAGCGAAACATCAATGTCGACGTTAAGAAGGCACTTCTTGATCTTGATGCTGCCGGAAAGCAATACGACGCAAGTTTAAAGAGCGTGCAATCAGCAACACAGGATAGAAGAGTTGCAGAGGAACGCTACAATCTTGGTTCAGGAACACTTGTTGACCTCTTGACGGCCAATGCGGGTTTGGTCAATGCCCAGGTTAGCAAGGTCAACGCGACATACAACTACATCATCGCAAGTCGAAACCTCGACTACGTCGTTGGCGAAAAGAAATACTAACAGGGAAGAAGCTTCGGGGTTTCCATATTTTAAAGGAGTGTGTTTCCATGGCAACGAACGGTAAGAAATCGAAGAAGAAAATCATCATCTTCTCAGTAATTGGTCTCGTGCTAGTGATCCTGGTCCTGCTTGTGTTCCTGGGAAGCAAAAAGGATGCTGTGATAACGGTTCAGACTGAGAAAATCCAGAAGCGGACGATCACACAGATTGTCTCCGCCACTGGGAAGATCCAGCCTGAAACGAAGGTCAAAATCAACGCAGAAGTCTCCGGAGAGATTATTGCTCTACCGGTGCGTGAGGGTCAGCGGGTGAGCAAGGGACAGTTGCTTGTTCGGATCAAACCGGATGCATACCAGGCCGGAGTTGACCAGGCGCAGGCTCAGATGAATATGAGTGAAGCGAATCTTCGGAAGGCCGAAGCGGACTACAAGCGCGCACAGGAACTCTACGGAAAGAAGCTCATCTCCGATGCGGAGCTCGAGCTTTCGAAGGCGAGCTTTGAGAGTTCAAAAGCAAGCCGTGATCAGGCGGCTGCATCGTTCAAGTCGGCGAAAGAGACATATTCCAAGGCGACGATCTATGCGCCGATGGACGGTGTCGTCAGTCAGCTCAATTCCGAGCTCGCCGAGCGGGTGAGTGGCAGCACGTTTACCCAGGGGACGGAGATCATGACGATCGCCGACCTGACCCGCATGGAAGCCCGTGTGGACGTCGGAGAGAATGATGTTGTTCTCGTCGCCGTCGGCGACACGGCTAAAATCGACGTCGATTCCTACCCGGATCGAAAATTCATTGGTACCGTTTCGCAGATCGCGAATACTGCAAAATCGCGCGGACTTGGCACACAGGACGAAGTGACGAACTTTGAAGTCAGAATCCTGTTGAAAACACCCCCGGGGATAAGCTTCCGGCCTGGAATGTCCATGGCGGCTGATATTGAGACAGAGACTCATCCAAATGTGCTCGCTGTTCCGATCCAGTCTGTGACCGTGCGCATGCCAAAAGAAGAGAAGAAGCCTGAAGCGGCTCAGGACGCCGGAGGCGTGAAGCTCGACACGAAGAAAACGACAAAGAAAGAAGAAGACAAGCTTGAGGAAGTGATATTCCTCGTAGCGGAAGGGAAAGTGAAGACTGTTCCCGTCAAGCGTGGCTTGAGTGACGACTCGTACGTGGAAGTGAAGGGTGAGAAACTCGATAGCGCTGAGGTCGTCTCGGGTCCGTTCAAGGCGATCAATCGGGATCTTGAGGTCGGATCCGCTGTGAAGGTCGAGAATAAGACCGCAAAGAGAACCGGCGCATCCGCCGAAGGTGACAAGAAATAAAGGAAAAGCCGATGAGAGCTGTTGGCTGGCTTGGGATCTTCCTGGCTCTTCCGCTTTGCGCATCAGCCCAGTCGCTCGAAGAAGGGATTGCGCTGTTCAACAAAGGGAAGTTCGCGGAAGCAAAGACCACCTTCGAGTCTGTTCTGAAGCAGAACGACAAGGATGCTGAAGCGCACTATCGTTTGGGACTGATCCTTCTCTCTCGACGGTTCATGAACGAAAACGATGCGGTTGATCATATGGAGCAGGCCGTCGAGATCAACTCAACGAATGCGGACTATCAGTATGGTCTTGGCGCGGCGTACGGGACAAAGGCAAGGAATGCAGGGGTGATCAAGCAGGCCTTCCTGGCGCCAAAGGTGAAACGTGCATTTGAGAAGGCCGTCAGTCTGAATCCGAAGCTTGTTGATGCCCACATCGGATTGGCCCAGTACTACTGGCAGGCACCCGGAATCATGGGCGGTGATATGGAGAAGGCCTACAAGGAAGC
>JBGPAN010000391.1:0-4541 GCA_041480785.1 Bacteroidota bacterium
GACAGTATCATATGTGATGCTCCTCTATAAACGACTTGACCACCGACACAACCCGGTGGTCAAGTCCTGTGAACTCATGAGTAACTTGTTCTTACATGTTGAACTTGATGCCAAACTGCGACCACCATGAGTAGAACTCACGCTGAGTCGGTTGCTCCGTGATACCCATATAGTATCGTAGAGGGGCGTTGCTGAGGTTCATGAATTGCACATAGACAGACAATCCATGCCAGATGTCCATATTTGCATTGACGTCAAGCTGGGTATGTGCGTCGTACCAAATGTCATCGTTGCTCGTGGCACCCACGGTAAAGAGAAACTTGTCCGCGTAATTAACACTGACCTTGGCCGTGAACCCATACTTCTGATAACTCAACGCCAGATTAGCCGTATTGCCGGCCTGACCAGGAAGCTTGGTACCAGGGTGGCCCGGCAAATCAGCAGTGGACTTTGTGTATGTGTAGTTCGCATAAAGTCCGAGTCCATCGAGGAAACCGGGCATGAACGTCAACTGCTGCTGCCAATCGAACTCAAATCCATACATTGAGGCTGTCGGACCATTCACCGGTTGCGTGACCAGATATCCGGCATAGGTACCTCCAACTTGAGGGTACACACTGGGATAGATGATGTTCGTCAGGCTCTTGTAGAAAGCGCCGGCAGAGAGAACTCCGACCCGCTGGAAGAAATGTTCCGCCAGTAAATCGAACCCGGTTGAGGTCGTCGGTTGCAGATCGGGATTACCCATCGTAATCGTACTACCGTCGTCGTGAATAATCCGCGAGGGGACCAGGTCAACGAAATTGGCTCTTCCAACACCAGTCGTAACCGCAGCCCGGAGGTTTGTCTGTGCATTGAGCGCATACCTGAAATTAATCATTGGCAGGATGACATTAAACGACTTGTCGGATGTCGCTGGCGTGGCACTAAGGAAATTACCCGACTTGTCGTATTGAATGGCATTTGCATTAATCGTATTTGACGTCATTTCATCACGAACCCCTGCAACAACCATCAGCTGGTCGAAATTGATGGTAGTCATAGCGTATCCGGCGTAAATGTCTTCTGTAAGAGTGTTATTCACCGCCTCGGTATTATCGTGGTTAAGCGTAGGTTTCAGAAGTCCGTTCTTGTTCGCGTTGAAGAAGTCCATCACCTTCTGAAAATCCGGCATTTGCCCCCAAGCCCAAGCGTAGTTACCCGCCAGAGTCGACATAGTTGGATTCGATGCACCAACGAACTGGCTCATCAGAAGAGGCGTGGTTCCGGTCCACAGATAGTACGAATCTGTCCCAACGCGATCCTTCTTTCTCAGATCGGCCTTGCCACCAAATTTCAAGTCCGCTGCGTAGCCGAGAAAGCTATAGGGCATCTTGAGATTCACTGTCCCGCCATAGGAGGTATTGGTCGATTTGATGCCTTCCTGGACGCGGAAGCCGGCGCTGCTGGAAATCGTGTAATTTGCAGCATTGAGCTCATAGCCCGCAGGAATGCCGGTTCCACCGACAGTATACTTCGGAATGTTTGGGTCTGAGAGGTCGAGTGTGAAGTCCACCTTCTTGTTGATAACAAACGTCGGTGACACGTAGAAATTTTGCGTTTCAGAGCCACGATTGTAAGAGGCCGAGTAGTCAAGAACGATGTCTCCCAGATGGTTTTGACCTCTGCCGACGAAATTGTTCAGAAGGGCTTCTTGTCCGCGGTCCCTCGTCAGTACCTCGATCGTTGCACCCGTGATGCTTGTTGCAGAATTGTACTTGCCTTTGCTGGGGCGCGCCCTCCATTGATCGCGGGTCTCGTTGTCATCGAAATCATTGTAGACTACTGTAAGGCTGTACTTGTTCTTGTCGTCCGGCTTGTAGTCGAGCGTCCCCGATAAGCCCATCCGGTCCCGTGTCAACGCATAGTCGCGAAGCATGAGGTCCGCAAATGCATATGGCATGAGGGTCCCCCCAACGGTCTTGATGGGAGCATAGGTTATCTGGTTGTTGTTCGAACCACGGTCATTTCTCAGAAAACTTGCGGTGAACATGACTCCAATGTTCTTCTCTTCTCCCAGCTTTGTTCCGTAGCTCAGCCCGAACTGGTATGTTCCTTTCAACGAGTTCGTATAGTAACCGAGCGGTTTCTTATCTGAATACCCGCTACCAACGGTCACATTCAGCACATCCTTCGCGTTGTCGAGGGCGCTTTTTGTGATAAGGTTAACAGTGCCACCTACTGAGTTGCCATCCATGTCAGGCGTGAGAACTTTGGAGACCTCAATGGACGCGAGTTGATCGGCAGGGATAACATCCATCATGGTCTGACGGGATGAATTGTCCGGCGAAGGAATCGTCTGTCCGTCGATGACCATATTACTGAGGCGCGCTTCGGTGCCTCTGACTTGAACAAACCTTCCCTCCCCCTGATCACGCTGGATGGATATTCCAGGGATACGCTGAAGAACTTCTGCCCCGTTGACGTCCGGAAAGCTCACGATCTGTTCTGCTGCAACCACATTCATGATTTTGTCGGAGCTCTTTTGAGCGTTGAGCGCCTTGTTTTGTCCTTCTCTCAAGCCGTCGATCTGGATCCCCGATAACTGGACCACGCCAGTTTTCAGAGCCACATCCTTCGTGACCGTACCGCCAGCAGCCACGGTAACGCTCACCGTTTGTTCCTCATAACCGATGTATCGAATTATCATCTCGTACTGACCGGCCGGCACATTTTGAATCCGGTACTGTCCCGTGCGATCTGTCGATGCGCCAAGGCCCGTGCCTTTGAGCATAACGTTCGCAGTCGGCAAGTAATCTTTGGTATCGGCATCGCTGACTCGGCCGTTAATTTGCCCTGTTTGCTGAGCCCGACTTGTGCTCGGCGCCATGACGATGCCAACGAGCACAAGCAAGACCACGATCCAATGGACGTGGTTCCTCAGAATACGTAAAGTATTGATAGCCATTTTCATCTCCTCCCTTTAGGAATGATGAGTTGGTGAGTTAGTTAAATGTTGTCCATTTTGTTTGGTTTCAGTGAATCGGTCATTGTATTGCGACTGAAGATTGATTGGAAGCCACAACCCATCACTATTGCGCATCAGCACTGTTCGGAGGGACGCCGAGTGATGGAACGGTGCAAGAATTGATCCTAATCTCGACAGCAAAGAACGGTCCGGTAACGTCCACCGGGCGGGAGCCGTCCCCCGCTAGATTTGAGCGACCGAATCCCTTTCTACCAAATACGAGGCCAGCACAACGGATTTCGGACCATCTTTCGATGCGCGAATTCTCGTGCTGATCAGTTTCATACTCTCCTCACCCATCTCATAGATGGGCTGATGCATCGTCGTCAACGGAATATTGTGAGCGTGGAGGTCATCGTAGCCGACGATCGAAAGGTCTTCAGGGAATGA
The DNA here is from genome assembly GCA_041480785.1 of Bacteroidota bacterium. Lineage (GTDB taxonomy): Bacteria > Bacteroidota > Ignavibacteria > UBA10030 > UBA10030 > UBA9647. Next base: position 3,398 of record JBGPAN010000391.1, read on the forward strand.
CACTCCCATCGACCTCGCGACGGAGTAAAAGGTATACGCAATTCGATCATGTGCAGCGAAGATCGCGCTGATCTTCTTCCGCTGTTTCAGAACGGTTTGTGCATACTTTGCAAATTGCTCATCGCTGAATGGGCCAGGGTGGCTAACGACGATGGAAGGATCAAATTGAATTCCGTGATCTGCTAGAGCTTTCTTGTAGCCTTCAAACCGCAGACGTTCTGTCGAGACAATGTTGCTGTAAACGAACGCTATTTTGCCGTGTCCCTTGCTGATAAGGTACGTCGTCAGCTTGTAGGCTCCATCGAGATTGTCTGTAGTGACATGATCGATTTCCAGATTCGGGATGGAGCGATCTGCCAACACGACAGGGATGTTGCGCTCTTTGAACTTCTGAACGATCATCTTGTTCTTCGCGTCAGGTGATGCCGTTGGAATGTAGATCACACCGCTGACAGAATTCTCAATGAGTCTGTTCGCGTGAAACTCGGCTTTGATGAAAAGGTCATCGGAGCTGCACACCATCAGACTGTGCTTGCTTTTCGCGGCTTTGTCCTCGACTCCCCGGGCAAGCTCCGGCGCATACCCGGAACGTATGTCCGGAACGATGATGCCGACAATTGTCTGCTTCTGCGAACTCACCTGAGGAATCGTAACAAACGTGCCCAGACCTTTTTTTCGGGTCAGGTATCCCAACCCCACAAGGTTTTGTAGCGCTTGACGCACGGTCGCGCGGGCCAAACCAGTGAGCTGAGTCAGTTCCTCCTCCGTGGGGATTCTATCCTGAGGCTTAAATATTCCCTCCTGAATCTGCTCAGCGAGCCAGGTCTGTAGTTGAAAGTACTGAGGAACGGGGCTATTCTTGTCAACGATCATTTTTGCAGAGATTTCTACTTTGTCTAGACAAGCATACAAACCTTAAAATCAATTGTCAAGTACTTTCTCCATAGGTGAAACGATATGTCGCACGATGCCATTTCTGTGCCATATTGAAGAAGAGAATCTTCAGAATGTTGAAGTTTTTGCTTGACGTTCGTTCTTCCAGTTGTTATGTTTGTCTAGACAACTAGACAAAGCTCTTCTCTCATCATTACCCTTTGTTCGAACGTACCACGGAGGACCAATGAATACAATGAAAGCTCTTGCA
>JBGPAN010000392.1:0-4538 GCA_041480785.1 Bacteroidota bacterium
AGCTATTTGGAGGAAAGCGCAAGCCTAGCGCTTTGCAGTTCAGGCCGACTGCGTTCGATGGTGAGAGCTGCACGTCGAGTTGCGATTCTCGATGGATGGGTACAGAACACCGGGGGTCGCCCATCGGCGACCCCCGGATTCCATTCATGAAAATTGTGGACACAACTATTTCTTTTTCATCTTATCGGCAAACAGCTGCGCCGCTTTCTCGATGTCATATCCGACTTTGGGCATGTAGATTCCACCATACTTCTCCACCATGGATTTCAACGTATCGTATGCATCAGCGCTGCAGAAAAAAATCGGCGAACTGCGATTCACGCCTTCGCGTCGAGCAAGCTGAAGCAACGCAATCCCCGGAAGATGACCCTTTAAATGGGTATCCTTAAAGTCGTTATCGAGTATGACGAGGTTAAAGACTTCGGTGCGCATCTTTTCCCACGTCTCGATGCTCGTAGCCGTCTCGACAATCGTGATCTCGTCTTCCAGGATGGCCGTACACACTTCAAGAGCAAACCCATGGGATCGGCGCTGTCCTTCGTCATCGTCGGCAACGAGAACCTTATACGGCATCTTTTCCTTGTTCCTTCACCAATTGCTTTCGGAATTGGACAGAACGTACAACTTTTTCATCGCAATAACAAGAACGCCTGAACGCTGGCGCCCCCTACTTCTCCGCATCCTTCCGAAGGACATACACTTCTTTGCCGCCGACGATGGTCTTCTCGACAACGGTCGTTGGAATATCTTCTGCAGGAATCTTCATGATATCGCGCGACAGGACAACAAAATCCGCAAGTTTGCCCTTTTCAAGAGAGCCGAGGATTTGTTCCTGAAATCCTGCGAATGCAGCCCAGATTGTGAAAGACTGTATTGCTTCCTCTCGAGTCATTTTTTGTGAACTGTACCAACCATTCTCGAAATCTGTTGTGTCGCCGATCCCATCGGCCGAAAGCTCAAAAAACGCCTTCACTTCCTGAGCATTTCTCGGTCTTCCCTGCAGATCGCGACGCGTCACTGCCGCATAAATACCGAGCAAAGGATTGGGTTGTTCTACCGGAAAATCCGAACCGCCGGGTATGATGACACCGCTCTTGAGTAGCGAACGCCATGCATAGGCACCACGAATCCTCGTCGGTCCCAGACGGGCTCCCGCCCAACGCATATCTGACGTGCAATGGGTTGGCTGCATGCTGGGGATAACGCCGAGCTGTTTGAATCTCGGAATGTCATCCAGAGAGAGCACCTGTGCATGCTCAACACGCAATCGCCGGTCTGCGCCAGGATGCGTCTTGAGCGCTGCCTCGTACACATTGAGAATGATATTGTTGGCCCGATCACCAATGGCATGAGTGCAAACCTGGAATCCGTTCATCAACGCTTCATCAACTGTTTTCCTCAATGAAGCTTCATCAGTCACTGTAAGGCCTCTGTTTGTCGGATCGTCGCTATACGGTTCCAGGAGCGCAGCCCCTCTCGAGCCAAGCGCACCATCAACATACAACTTCACTGACCGAACCCAGAGCCGGTTGCCCCCATAGCCGATAATCGGCCCAAGCGCCGGCTTGGACGAATCCCTTCCGATAAACTCGTCCCAGGTTTCCCCCGCTCCATCTATACAAGTGTACACTCTGAAAGGAAACTCCTTCTTGTCAATCAGGCGTTTGTAGACATCGATCTCTTGCTTGTCAATTCCCATGTCGTGCATGCCCGTGAGCCCGTGCTTCAAGCATTCCTGAACAGCCAGGATGATTGCCTCTTCTGTTTCTTTCGCAGAAGGAGGCGGAAGAAACCTGCTGACCAATGTCATGGCATTGTCGACGAACACCCCAGTCGGGTTTCCGAACGCATCACGTACGATTTTCCCTCCTGCTGTGTCGGGAGTTTGCTTCGTAATTCCGGCAATTTCCATCGCTCTCTTGTTTACCCACGCGGCATGTCCGTCCACTCGCACAAGGTATACTGGATTGCTCGGTGAAACACGGTCTAGGACTTCATGCGTCGGGAAGCGTTTCGAAGTCCAGAGATTTTGATCCCACCCGCGACCTCTCACCCATTGTCCGGATTCACTTTTCTTGACTCTTTCAGCGGCAAGAGTTGCTGCCTGCGCTTCAGACTGAACTCCGACAAGGTCGAGCGTGAGCAATTTCACTCCGAGGCTCATGAGATGCGCGTGCGCATCAGTAAATCCCGGGAAGACTGTTTTCCCCGCCAGATCAATTGTGTCTTTCACCCGTATCCTTTTTCCCAGCTCATCCCGGGATCCGATGGCTACAATACGGCCGCCGCGGATTGCAAGCGCCTCTGCAACAGACTTGTTTGCGTCCATCGTGTAGATGCGGCCATTGGAATAGAGAACATCAGCTTGTTCCGGAACGGTACGAAAGAAAAGATACGTGCAAAAAGCAGCACAGACGACAAGAAGGATGAACCAGGCCAATTGAGTTTTCATGGTTTGTTCAATTGATAGTTGAGAGTGTCAAAGGTTCTTCCAATCAGAGCAACGATTCAATTTGTCATGCGGACAATGGCGACTGCCTGAAAAGTCACGCCGAGATCACTCTTACAGTTTTGGTTGGAGAGGCGAACGGTTTTCTCTCCTGTTGGTAGAGAATTCAGAGGGTGAATGGCAATTTACCGCCATAGGTCGCAAATAGCAAACAAAAATGCCCCACGGCCTCGCTAGGGGCGAAACAGTCATCAGTTGTCGTTCAATCCGGCGATCTTCTGTGCGAGACATGTTTCACACAAATCTTCGAGGTCCGAACAAACCGGTCGTTATGCTTCGATCGCCGGTTTCCCAAATGTCGAACACGATCAGGATAACGAGCGGAAGCCCGAAACGGCGGGATGACAACCGCACGGAAGAATCATGATCAGATTCTCGTTCGCTGCTGACGGCATTGCTTTCGAAGGAATGTTGCGAATTTGAGTTTAGCCCAGTTTTGGACACCGATTTGCGATCATTGGCGAAATCGGCCCAAATGTGAAGAAAAGTCTAATGCAATGGGCTCAATTCGTTGAGATGAAAGAGCCTTGACAAGGCGCTCAACAATCCCTATTTTCCACCTGCCTTCGCCAAAATCATGCTCAGACAGCGAATTTTCAAAGGAACGACAGGTCTTATGCACACCGATCTTTTGGTCCAGACTCTTCCTTTCATCAAGAGCCACATCCATCCTGTCTCTGTGCCATTGTCAGAATGGAAGCTCAAGGAAGGCGAAATTGCCAACGGCGCCTCCCCATCCCTCAATGATGCAACCTGGTGGAACTATACGATCCCCGCTCCGTGGGGAGGGTACGACAAAACCGCTTGGTTTCGTAAGCGATTGACGATCCCGGAAGAATTCTCCGGGAAGTGCGTGGGGCTTTCATTGGATCTTGGCGAAGCTCTTCTGTATGTCAATGGCAAGCCGCATCAGGGAATCGACAAGCATCATCAGGAAGTTCTGCTGACGACAAAGGCGCGCTCAAACCAATCGTTTGTGCTTGCTCTTGAAGCGTACAGCGGCCGGAAGCGCGATCTCAGCACGTTCAATTCCGCCCAGCTCGTTGTCATCAATCCCATTGCACGCGCTCTGTATAATTCGCTGAACGCGCTCCACGATCTTGAAAAGGTTCTGGGGCCGAACTCGACCGAAACAAAGGAAGTCAAGGAGCTCATCCGTCAGACTCTGATTTTCCTCAAGTACTTCAAGCCGGATGGCGAGGAGTATCCCAACGCCATCGGAAGAGCACACAACTTCCTCATGCGCGTCCTACAAACCGAGTTCAGGTCGAGCATCGCAGGTACCATTCATCTCGTCGCGCAATCACATATCGATGTTGTTTGGCTCTGGAGACTTCAGGAGACGAGGAAAAAGTGCGGGAGAACGTTTTCCACTGCGTTGCGTCTGATGGAGGAATTCCCAGAGTTCAATTTCACTCAGAGTCAGGCATTACTGTACCAAATGACGAAGGAACGCTATCCTGACTTGTACAGAGAAATCAAGACGAGGATCGCAGAAGGCCGCTGGCAAGCCGTCGGGTCGATGTGGGTCGAGCCTGACTGCAACATACCGAATGGAGAATCCCTCGTACGACAGGTTCTTCACGGCAAACGGTTCTTCAAGAGTGAATTCGGTATCGACTCGGACATCCTCTGGCTGCCCGACACGTTTGGATACAGTGGCGCGCTTCCGCAGATCATGAAGAAGTCCGGCATAAAGTACTTTTTCACGACGAAGCTCGCCTGGAACGACACCAATTCATTCCAGCACACTACGTTTTGGTGGCGCGGCATCGACGGGAGTAAGGTCCTCGCCCATTGCCCGCAGGTCGGACTCGAAGGAACAATCGCTCCCAAGGATTTGAAGAAGAGCTGGGATAGCTTCCATGAGAAGGATAAGACTCCGCACACGATGCAGACGTTTGGGTACGGTGATGGTGGAGGCGGTGTGACCAGTGAACAGCTCGACGTTTCCCGTCTCCTCGGGACAATTGTGGGCATGCCCCCTTCCATTCTCTCGACTGCGTCGCAATTCTTCAGGACGATCGAG
>JBGPAN010000393.1:0-4532 GCA_041480785.1 Bacteroidota bacterium
GGAGAATACAATATGGAATTTCGTCGTGCGTGCGAGCAGTGGCTATCCTTACACGCCGGAACCAAACGGCAGGGCAATCAGCTACATCGAAAGGAACTCCGCCCGAATGCCGATGACCTATTCCGTTGATGCCCAGATCAGCAAGGAATGGAAGTTCAGTTCGATCAAGCTTACCATCTTCGCCGAGATTCTCAATCTGACGGATCACAAAAACGTACTCTACGTGTATTCAGACACGGGAGAGCCGGATGTGACGACTTCCGGAGGCTATTCCCAGGACTATATACGCGACCCAAGCAACTTCGGGCCACCGCGTCGGATTCGATTAGGCGCACGTTTTGGTTTCTAACAATTCTATTGAGAGCTGATCACTATGAAAACATTTCTTGGAATTCTTCTCACCGCTTGTTTCCTGCTTCCTCTGGGACTGCAAGGACAGGGGAAAATTGACGGCAAGGAGGGCGAAAGCAAAGACCGACTTGCGAAGACGATGGGAATCACAGATCGTGCCGGTGGCATTCATAACAAGAGCAACATAGGCTCCTTTTTCGAAAACCGGGGAAAGCTGTATGCTCGAACACTTTCGCAAGGGGTGTCTGGAGAATTCCCCATCGGGAGTCTTCATGAATATATCTACCGGGTCGCTCCCTATGTTGGTATCCCTGGAAACGTGATTCAGGGTCGCTACACAACCAACGAGGAATGGGAAGCTGTCCCGGGGTACGCCAACCATGACAGTGCAAAGATCGCTTTCAGTGACAAGCCCATCACCTGGCCCAAAACCGGATGGCCAGTGAAGGATGCATCCGGCAAGCCGATCTTCGTCTCAAACCAGGACAGCTATTGCGTCTATAGCGACTCCAACAACAACAGAAAACTCCTTGGAATCCAGGTCAACCAAACCGGATATGCATTCAGCCAGAAGTCCGTTCGGGATATGATCTATTTCACTTTTCAGATTACGAACAACTCGACTCGAACCTATGACAGCCTCTTCTTTGGACTGTATGGTGATATAGAACCGGGCGGATACGACGACGCCAACGATTACAATTACATTCGCAATGTTTTCGACAAGAAATGGAACCGGCTTTACGCCTACAACACGCATGCACGATCGGTCGAGTGGAATTCCCCGATAGGTGTGTTTGGACTCATGATGCTGCAGACTCCAAGAGTGAATGGGGTGGAGCTCGGTGCGACCGACGCTCACTGGTGCAACTACAACGATGAAAAAACGGATGATGATAATATCGAATTCGGCAGGATGGCCAGTACACAGTCATTGTTCCAATCGAGTGTGGGGTCCAAATTCTTCCACCTAGGCAAGAATGCTCCCAACATGCACTTTGACGACTTCGACACACAGCCCGCCGAAGGTACCTCCGGGGTAACGATCCTTAGCTCCGGTCCGTACAGGCTGGCGCCGGGAGACACACTGAAGTTTGTCACAGCGATGGTGGCAGGCAACACGGTCGCAGAAATGGACTCAACGACAGTCCATGCCTATGACCTTCTTGCGAAGAACTTTGTGATCGTGCAACCGCCTGCGTCTCCGAAAGTCACGGTGACTCAGGGGGACACAAAGGCGACAATAACTTGGGACAATCGTTCTGAATCGGGCCGGGATCTGCTTACAGGAAGACTCAACTTCGAGGGATATCGGCTCTTCAAAAGCATCGACAAAGGACTTCACTGGGATCAGATTGACCGCAACCTGCAACCGAACCTGGGCGCTGACCCAGTTCCGTTGGTATCCTACGATCGGATCGACGGGATTGGCAAGGATAACGGGCTTCAGTACAGCTACGTCGATACGAATGTCACGAATGGTTTTGAATACTGGTACACCGTGACAGCGTACAGTCTGGCTGATGCTCAGGGTGCCATTCTCGAGTCATCTCGAGGCACCACCCCTGAAGACATGAACCTTGGAGTTGCGATACCACGATCGATTGCACTCGGTAGGCTGCCCGTAACGGCGAGCATTCCGATGCACGCTGGGAGTGGTACTGCCAATGTTCTCTTCAGCATTCAGACCCAGGATGTTCCAGATGCCGGTGGGAAGTCTTACACGATTGGCTTCGCGCCGATCGTCCGCATCGAGCAGGGAGATCTACTGACCCTCACACAGGTAGCGGTAGACGCGAATGGACCAAATTCTTCGGACATATTCAGTCTTGTCTTCACATCCCCGACAACGTACTTGCTGCGCGACCTGACGAAGGGAACCGTATTGAATGCGGCAGGATCGTATGCATCAGGCGATTCGATTCTTTTCGCGGGTCTTCGGCTTACGCTGACAGATACTTCTTCGGTTGCCGGCGAGCGGCCTGAGCAGGGAGACTCGCTCGTGATCAGACAAGGGATCGTGGTCAAGAGCGGAGCGACAGTGCTCCTGCCTCTGCAGCCATTCTACTATGGGACGACCTATACTACTACGAGCGGAGTTTCTCTTTCAATCCAACCGGCAGACGCACTCCCCCAGAGCAAAGTGACCTACAACGACAGCTTCGCCTTCTCCACAAGTGTTGCAGGGGCCACAAAGTCGGTGACAAGCTCGGAGCTCGATAAAGTCAAGGTGGTTCCGAACCCGTATCTTGTCTCCTCTCTGTATGAACCCGAATTCGGCCTTCTGGTTCGGGAGCCGGTTCGGGTGCTGCGATTCAACAATCTCCCAACGAAGTGTACCATTTACATTTTCAATATTGCCGGCGACAAGGTTCAGACAATTGAGCACAACAGCGATAACGGGACAGAAACGTGGAACTTGAGGGCTGCAGGGGGGCGTGAGATCGCACCGGGTGTTTACATCTATCTGGTCAAGACGGATACTGCAGAAAAGCTTGGCCGCTTTGCGGTGATCAAATAGGAGACCAGTCATGAAAAGAACATACATACTTTTTGCCGGCCTCTTTCTGTTGATGAGCATCGACCTCTACGGCCAGAACCCAAACGTCGGCACATCTGGTGCTCAATTCCTCAAGGTCCCCGTTGGTCCACGCGCAATTGGCATGGGAGGAGCGTTTGTGTCGAATGCAAGCGATGCATCGGCGCTCTTCTGGAATCCCGCCGGAATTGTTTCGGTCAAAGACAACGAATTGTTCGCGTCCTACACATCTTGGTGGGGAGGCTTGAATCTCAGCCACGCCGCTTTCGTGAATTCTTCGGAGGATATCGGATCGTTTGGCGTCTCGATGAGCTTGCTCACGATGGGAGAGATGGAAGTAACCACGGAGCTGCAACCTGACGGTACAGGGCAGAAGTTCGATGCGCAGGACCTCATGATCGGCGTGAGTTATGCGCGCCGTCTGACGCAGGACTTTAGCGTCGGCGTAACCATGAAGTTCATCAATCAGAGGATTTGGAATGAGTCAGCGTCCGGCCTGGGATTTGATGTCGGGACACAATACCGGATTGGCATCGGGGATCTTACCATCGGCATGAGCATGACGAATTTTGGTGCGGATATGAAGTACGACGGACAAGACCTCGGCGTCAAGTACGACGCAGACACACAAAGCCCCAACAACCGCCTGTCACCCGCGAAGCTTGCGACAGGAGACTATCCGTTGCCTCTGCATTTCCAGGTCGGGGCTTCCATGACAGTTCTGAATGTGGATGGCATCAAGATTCTGGTGGCGGCCGATGCGGCGCATCCTAATGACAACCAGGAGAGAGTCAACGTCGGCACAGAAGTCACCATCATGGACCAGTTCTTCCTCCGGGGTGGATACAGATTTGGTTATGACACCGAGACCGGAACGTTCGGTGCCGGAGCTCTGGCCGCATTGGGCGGAACTACCGTGGTGTTTGACTATTCATACTCCTTGTACAACCTCTTGCCAAACGTGCATCGCGTATCAATCGGACTGAGGTTCTAGTCCACTTTCCGCTGGATGGATGAAACAGAAAAGGGGCAAGCACACGCTTGCCCCTTGTCGTTTCCATAATGAAACGGTTGATCTACTTTCCCGGAGCAGGATTCATGGGCTTTCTCGGGAATCTCGCATCCTGCATCGCAGCGCTGTATGCGAAGATCGCCATGATCGCTGACGCCTGTTTCAAGTCGCCTTCCTGGGCGCGATCCCAAACATCCTCGTTCATATGATGCGTTCGTACTTCGTAGTCAATCGGGTCCTGGATGAACTGGAAGCCCGGTAGGCCGACGTCGCTGAAGGAGAGATGGTCTGTACCTCCGGTGTTCGATAGAGAGAGTGTCTGCGCGGTCGGGTCGTTGTACTTCGCAAGCCACTCCCGGAAAATTGGGCGGGCTGCTTCGTTTCCTTGCATGTACACGCCGCGCACCTTTCCCGTCCCGTTGTCGTTGTTAAAGTAGACTGAAAGCTTTTCGTAGTCGTCTTTCTTCGTTATCGGACCGGCGAGTCCCATCAGGGAACTGAAGTAGTTGCCCTCCTGTAGGGCGAAATGCTTCGAAACGTATGCATGCGAACCGAACAATCCCTGCTCCTCGCCCCCCCACAGTCCGATGCGGATGGTTCGCCGCGGCTTGAGCCCGAGTTTCTGGAGGA
>JBGPAN010000394.1:0-4518 GCA_041480785.1 Bacteroidota bacterium
GTCTGCCGGTGCAAGGCTTGTCGTGATCCTGTGATTTGGAAATCTGTAGCCCGAGTTTTTGATGGCCGCGAACACCCTTTCGGAGCTTTCCTTGACAGCGTTGTCAGGTAATCCTACGATAAAGAACCGTGGGATTGTTCTCTCGATGTGGGTCTCGACCTGGACAATGTGCGCGTTGACACCCACAGTAGCACTGCTGAGGACCTTGGAAAACACTCGACACCTCCTTGGAGAAGGGTCATGAAACGATGTAGGAAATGAAACTGAAGCGGACAATCCTGAGGTAGGCACTGAACACGAGACAGAGCCTACGGATGCGAAGTGACTGAGTTCAAGAAGCTTGTGACTGAGGGACTCGGGTTAATTCTAGGAGAATCTCCATGCTAGCTAACGGTTTTGACGCAGGAACTCCAGGCGATCTTTCAGCTGTTCTGTTGTCTTAAGAAGCTTGTCTTTGCCGGAGACCGCTTCTTCCTGACTTGTGAAAACCAATTCATACTCATTGCTCATGACAATCGCCTCTTCAGGGCAGACCTCTTCGCAGAAACCGCAGAAAATACAGCGCACCATATTGATCTCGAATTTGATCGGATAGCGCTCCTTTTCAAGCTGTGTTTCTGATGCCTGCACCTCAATTGCCAACGCTGGACAGACTCTCGAACAGAGACCACATGCTACGCATCGTTCCACCTCATTCTCTTGAACAAGGACGGGGCGTCCCCTGAAGGAAGGTTGCGGCTTGAACCGTTCCTCAGGGTATTGGATGGTAAACTTTGGTTTGAACATCTCGGCGATAGTCTGTCCCAGCCCCTTCACGATTTCTGGAATGTAGCTCTTTTGCCAGATGCTCAGGTCTTTTTTACGGATGATCTTCCCAGTCGATCCCATGAAACTTGCTTCTCCTCACCTTTCAACGAATCAGCAGTATGACAGCCCCCGTCACGAGCACGTTCGCCAGTGTCAACGGCAACATCACTTTCCAGCCGATGTTCATCAGTTGGTCATATCTGAATCTCGGGATAGTCCACCGAACAACAATGAAGAACAACTCGACAAGAACCAGCTTTACGCAAAACGTAAGAACCTGCAAAATGCTCAACACGGTTGGAGAAAGTCCGAGCTTTTCTGCATATGGGAGATGCCAGCCACCAAGGAACAACGTCGTGATGACGGCTCCAGCCGTAAACATGTTTGCGTATTCGGCAAGGAAAAACAATCCGAATTTCAGCCCCGTATATTCCGTGTGATACCCTCCCACCAGTTCGGGTTCTGCCTCGGGAAGGTCGAACGGTAACCTGTTCGTCTCTGCGAACGCGGCGATGAAAAACGTGATGAAGGCCACCGGCTGAAGAAAAATGTTCCATGCCGGCAACCAGCCGCCGAGATAGGTCGTTTGATGGATGACGATCTGGTCGAGTCTCAGCGTCCCGCAGACCATGAGAACACCGATGATGGAGAGTCCCATGGAAAGCTCGTAGCTTATCAGTTGAGCTGACGACCGCAATCCACCCAGCAGCGAGTACTTATTGTTTGACGACCAGCCGGCGAGCGTAACGCCGTAAACACCGAGGGACGTTATCGAAAGCAAATAGAGGATTCCGACATTCACATCCGCAATCATGAGCTTGACCTGATTCCCGAAAAGCTCGATCGTGTTTCCGAACGGAACGACCGCGAACGTGCTCAACGCTACAGCGATGGAAATAATCGGCGCGAGATCGTGGACCGGTTTATACGCGTTCTTTGGAACGATATCCTCTTTCAGAAGAAGTTTCACAACGTCGACAAGAGCCTGAAAGAGTCCCCATGGTCCCACCCTGTTTGGCCCAAGACGATTCTGAATGAAGGCGCTAACACGTCGCTCAGCATAGACAAGCATAATGACCGACACCAGAACAATCGCGACGTATGCAACGAACTTGATGATCGATATTAGGAGAAGGGACTCCATATGTCTAAACAGTCACTCTAGGCTTTGAGACGGATTCCACTGTATTTGTGTTCAACCCTCGGGCACCCAATCTAGTATAGTTCATTCCTTTGAAGGACGGCAACTTCTCAGTGATCTCTCTGAAGACTTCTTCGGACGTCGTGTATTTCAGTTTGGCTCCGAGCGCATTGGCAATTGCCGTCAGAACACGCCAGGTTGGCCGCGCATCCTTCTTCACTGATCTGCCCCAGCGATCGTTCTGAGACGCGAACTTGTCCCACCGGCTCATCGAGAAGCCATCTTTGGCCCGATCCTGCTCGAGCGTGGCAACAGCCGGTCGAAGTCGCTGAACCCGACCTGCAAAGTTCGTCAGCGTTCCGTTCTTCTCAGCATACGTCGAACACGAAATCACTATGTCTGCGAACTGCGTCGTTTTATTGTGTATCGAGGCGTGAACAATCAGAAATTGCAGGTTCGGCAACGCGGCTGCCATTCTCGGGTCTTCAGCGATATCATCCTCAAGAACATAGAGTACTTTTATGGAACCTGCCTCGATGCCCCTGAGAATGCCCTCGATGTCCAAGCCTCCTTCGGCAGGTCTCACCCCGACCAGACGAGCGCCGACGCTGTTTGGAGTTTTGTCGGATCGGATCAGGTGTTCGTCCTCGGCTTTCTCATTGATATGTTGAACGAAATCAACATTCTTCGTCCCGATGACTTCCTTCATCACTCTCTGGAAAACATAGTTGTCTTCATTGGTCGCGTAGGCGGAGCCAATTCCAGCGATTTCTGACTTCTTGAATGATTTCAACTCCGATACAGTCTGCGCAATCGTCTCGTCCCAGCCAACCTCAACAAGGGCTCCATCTTTTCGAATCATTGGGCTGTGGAGACGCTCCTGGCTATTGACGAACTTGAATGTATCCAACCGACCCGAATCGCACATCCAATACGAATTGACGTTCTCGTTAAACCTCGGCGTCAACCGGAGAATCTCGTTTTTCCGCACCCAAACATGGGTATTGCACCCCCTCGAGCAGCCCACGCAGATGCTGTCGGTCGATGACATTTCCCATACCCGGGACGCGAACCGGAAATCTGTGCTCGTCAGTGCTCCCACGGGACACAGTTCGATTACATTCATCGAATATTCGTTGTCGAGCTGGGTGCCCGGGAACGTAGTCAATACAACGTGCGTGCCACGTTGTGTGAATGTAAGAACCGGCTGCTTGGCGATCTCATCCGAGAAGCGGATGCAGCGTGAACACATGATGCAGCGTTCGACATCAAGCATCACATTCGGTCCTATCCGAACGCGTTTGGGCTTATGTACCTTGTTTTCATCAAACCTGCTATATCCAACGCTGTATTTGTACGAATAGTCCTGGAGTTTGCATTCACCAGCTTCATCGCAGATGGGGCAATCAAGTGGATGATTGATCAGAAGAAACTCCATCACAGCCTGGCGAGCTTTGATGACGCGGTCGCTTTCTGTATTCACAACCATTCCATCCGCAACACGTGTCGAGCAGGCAATCGCCAACTTCGGCACTTTCTCAATCTCCACCAAACACATCCGACAGTTGCCTGATACCGAGAGCTTTGGATGCCAGCAGAAATGAGGGATCTCAATTCCATTCTGCGCCGCCGCCTGAATGACCGTCAACTCCGAATCGACGTCGAATGCTTTACCATTGATTGTAATCTTCGCCATAGTTCTTTCGATCACGCGATCTAGTACTCGATCAGAACCGCTTCCGATATTCCTCAAGCGCTGCACGCAAAGCAATGAGAGCTTTCCGAAGATCGGCACCATTCAGCATAAACGCCAGTCGTACTTCGTTCGCACCAGCTCCGCGCGTCGCGTAGAAACCCGGTCCCGGAGCCAGAAGGACTGTCTGCCCCTGGTACTCGAATTCTTCGATCAGCCACTTTGAGAAGTGCTCTGCATCCTTCACAGGCAGACCGATGACGATATAGAACGCTCCTTCCGGTTTGTAGAAGGTCACGCCGGGGATGGCTTTCAATCCTTCGTACACGATATCCCGACGACGCCAAAACTCTTCAACGATAGGTTGAGTATAGGTTCTTGCCGATTTCAGCATCGGCACCAATGCAAGCTGCTCGATCGACGCAACAGACAGTCTCGCCATACCAAACCGAAAGGCAGATTGGACAATTTCTTTGTTATGACTCGCCAGTGCACCAATGCGGGCACCGCAAACATTGAATCGCTTCGAGGTACTGTCGAGCAGAACCGATCGATCAGCAATCTCCGGGAAGTCCAGCACACTGTTGACCGGAGTTCCATATGTGAATTCACGGTACACCTCATCCGAGAGCAGGAACAGGTTGCGCCGCTTCACGATATCCACAAGTCGCTGCATTTCTTCACGCGAATAGATTGTGCCTGTCGGGTTCGAAGGACTGCAAATGAGAATTCCCCGCGTCCTGGATGTGATGTGTTTCTCAATCTCTTCTGACGGGGGCAAGTGAAAACCATTCCGTATGTTCAAAGGAATGGGGTTGAGTTTCACATTGGCGATGCTCGCGAAGCCATTGTAGTTCGTGTAGAAGGGTTCGAAGAC
>JBGPAN010000395.1:0-4517 GCA_041480785.1 Bacteroidota bacterium
ATAAGTGTGTCGATTTTCTCCAGCGTCAGCGGGAACAGGTATTCCTTGGCGATGAGCTCGGTTGCCTTGTGGTCCGTCCATCCCTCTTCTGCAAGGGGCACGAACAACGGGCACGCTCTGCTGAACGTCTGAATCGCCGGGTCGATTTGTCGCAAAGCGTTGGGATAGGCGTTGCTCGTGATCGTGCCGAGCGTTCCGATGATCCCGACACGCTTCTTTGAGCTGGCGAGTGCAGCAGCTTCCGCGCCGGGAAAGATGACCCCAATCACGGGGACTCTGGCCCGCTTCTGCACGATGTCAAGCGCCACGGCGGAGACCGTGTTGCAGGCGATTACGATCATCTTCACGTTGTGCCCAAGGAGGATGTCCGTGTCCTGGGCCGCATATTCCCGGACAACTTGCGCAGACTTCGGGCCATAGGGGACACGTGCGGTGTCGCCGAAGTAAACGATATTCTCGTGCGGCAGATGGCGGGTCAAGGCCTGCACCACCGTCAGTCCGCCGATGCCGGAATCAAACACGCCGATGGGTCTGGAATTACTCATAGTTGCTCCTGAGCAGTGAGCTACTGCATCACCAGTTCTGATTCGGTCAAATCGCTGATGACATGTAGAATCTCTTGCCGCACGTAGGTGCGTTGCTGATCGTCGCCAAGCTTCTTGCCATTGAAGTCGAGAACGTAGAATGAATCGACAATGCCGTCGACCCGCGTGGCAATCTTGGCGAACGAGATATTCAAGCCGAGCATGGAAATCGTGCCTGTGATCCGGTACAAGAAGCCGAGCATATCGCTTGCATAGACATCAATAATTGTAAAGCGGGGATGGTCCTCGAATTCAACATCAATGCGAACGTTCGGGTTTGCTGTTTTGGTGCGGCGTTTCCACCGCATTCGGTGGCGATGGAGCAGTTGCTCTATATCTGCCGTTTCCTCAAAGACAAGGTTCAGTTCCTGGTGTATTTTTTCGCAGCGGTCGGCGGTAAGTGATGTTTTGGAGACGAAATCCGCCACACGGAACCGGTCGATAATCATGCCGTCATTGCGTGTGAAGATCTGAGCGTCCAGGATGTTTGCGTCGTTGGCGGACAGCACTCCGCAAAACCGCGATAGGGCGAACGGGGCATCACGGGCGATGATCGTGACTTCCGTATGATCGTCTTTCTGCCTGAAAATGGTGCTTACGGTTTCCGCTGTGCCAATCCGGCGAATGTGCTCTGCAATTTCCGTGGCGTCGAATGTGGCGAGATATGCCGGGCTCTCGACGGCATCGAGATGATCACGTGCCTGCCCCTCCGGAAGAGTGGACCTCAGCTCTGTGACGATGCCCTGAACCACGGTCTCACGACGATCAGCCTCTGCCCGGACAAATTCTTCCTGGGTGAGCTTGCGCTCGAGGATGTCTCGTGACCGGCTGTAGAGTTCTTCCAGGAGCATCGCTTTCCAGTCCGTCCAGACATTTTTGTTGACGGCGCTGAGGTCGGCATACGTGAGAAGGTAAAGCAAATCGAGCCGATAGGTGGTGCCGATCTGTTTGGCGAAATCAAGGATGGTTTGCGGATCAGCCAGGTTGCGCCTGAACGCGACCTGTTCCATCAACAAGTGGTGCCGAACAAGAAATGTGACGTCGTCGAGGACATCCAGAAAATGCAGGCGCGTAAGGATTGTGCGTGCAACATCAACCCCAATGATCTCATGATCTCCGATCCTAATCGGCTTGGCAATGTCATGGCACAATGCCGCCAAATAGAGTGTATCACGCCGGGTGAGCGAGCGGAAAATGTTGCCTAGTGCCGACGGCTCCGCCGCAAGTGCTTCTGCATTGGCGAGAACAATCAGCGTGTGCTCATCGGCAGTATAGAAGTGATATTGATTGTGCTGGAAGAAGGCGACTAGGCCTTTCCACTCGGGAATCCACCGTGCGAGGAGTCCCAGATCATTCATCTGCTGAATTGCGTGCGCCACGCCATGTGGATTGTTCAGCAGTTCGCAGAGCAATGATGTCTCGCGTGTGCGCTGCAGGGGTCGATAAGCCGGCGCACTTCGTGTCAGCACATCTTCAAGAGTATGGGAAAATGGGACACTGTGCTCAAGAGAGAGCAGGAAGGCAGCGAGCGCCTTTTCGCTCGGCAGTCTCTTGGTTTTTCGATTGAGGTCAAGTTTCTTGTTCTTGATGACAAACGATGCGTCAAGGTGCTGAACAGTCTTGAGTTTGGGTTCACCGAGATAACGATCGTGAGCCCGGTTTATCATCCTGCGCGCGAGTTGCGACACGTGACGGGCCGCAATGTAGTAGTCCTTCATGAATCGCTCGACGCCCGTTCGCCTGGCGGAGTCCCTGTATCCCAGTGCCTTCGCAACCTTGCGCTGAAGATTGAATTCCATGGTGTCGTGCAGGGAGTGCGCCTCAAGGTGCATTTCATTGCGCGCTCTCAGAAGAAAACCCAACCCCCGTCCGGTTTCCTTCAGAAAGCGAGATCCGAAATATTTGCGCAGAAGCGGGCTTCGCAACAGCGCCGTGAGAGCCGTGTCGCTCGGGCGAAGCCTTGTCGGAAGAGCTGCAAGACCAGTCCCTCGGACAAGCCACATGATCGTATGCAGGTCCCTGAGCCCTCCCGCGCTGTTTTTGATGTTTGGCTCGAGAAGCTTGGTGGACACGCCGTACTTTCTGTGTCGCAGATCTGTTGTGACGATCAAATGTTGTGCGAAGCTTGCAGGATCGAACGATCGGATATGACTCTGAAGGCGGGTGCGAAATGTCGTGTATGCCGATCTGCTGCCGCAAATGAATCTGGATTCAAGCAGGGAATTCCAGATTTCGGAATCCTCCCGCCCCGATTCGAGGCATTCCTGAATTGTCCGGAAACTGTGGCCAACATCGAGACCATAGTCCAGCAAATCATGAAGAAGATCCCCGACGATAGGGGCGGCAAACGGTTTTTCGGATTCATCCTTGATAAGGAACATGATATCAACATCGGATGAGAAGCAAAGCTCCTTACGACCGTATCCGCCGAGGGCGACAGCTGCAACGAGCTTCCTATTTGGATTTGCGAGCGAGCGGAAGACAGCGCTGATGAGATGATCAAGTCGCTTTGTCAAAGCGAGCGCAACGACGAGGCCGCCAGCGCCCCGGCGATGGAGTTTGACAATTGATTGTAACTGCAGAGCGAGCTGCTGTTTGGTGGGAGGGGGCACGCCTGTCTGGTCTGTCTGATTCTTTCCGGAATTCTTGTGCCGCTTCCAAAAAGTACTATTGTGTTTTGTTGTCGAGATTGCAAATGGAAGCGAGCACTAGTGCCTTATTGAATACAAGATCTCTGACTAGCAGTGGCACTAGCGTGCAATATACTGAAAGCGGTATTCGATTCAAAACCGGGGATTGTGTCTCTGGCAGGATGTTGAAAAACGAACCGCTGAGGGCGCAAAGGACCGCAAAGAAGACTTTCAGATTTCTATTTCCTTCGAATCCTCAAACACTTCGCGCTCCTAGCGGTCTCTGCGGTTCATCTTTGTCCATCGAGCTAGAATTTCAACAACCCGCTAGAGATGTGGTCGAAAAGTCGTGCCACGAAGACATTGTCGTCCCGAAATGCTCTTGTTCGGGACCTCGTTTTGAGACCCCGAGCAGGAGCATCTCGGGGTGACATGATTGCTTCGTGCCTTTGTGGCAAAAGACGATTCACGGCAACTCGAACTCGCGCCTTCCTTTTTGGATTTCGACTATTCGCTCGATCTTCTTCCGCGGAAGTAATCGAATTGGTCTCATGGAATAGCCCGTGCATTGAATTTGGATGATGGCACACTAACGAGATGACAAATGGATCGTGATTCCATTCCTCCAATGACCTTAGAGACGCGTTGCGACGACCACCACTGCTTTCGCTGTAGCCAGGATCCCTGCCTGTCCATCGATAGCTTCGATGAAGACGATGTAAGGTCCGATGCGCACGCGCTGTTTCGCATCATCAAGCCCATTCCACACGATCTCGCCCTTCGGACCGCTGAGTTCTGTGTTTGCCAGCGTTCGGAGCAATCGCCCCCTCACATCGAAGATGGAGATCCGAATAACCGAGGTGGTGAGAGGCAGATTGTAGCGGATGATGCAGAAGTCTTCGAAGCCGTCGCCATCGGGGGAAAACGGATTCGGGCTGATCGAAAGAGAGGCCGCTGCGGGAAGGCTGGTGGTGAGGATGCCGTTTGGTTGCCCGGGTGTCCCGCCGCGAGCCGACGGCGACGTGCTCCAATTGCGCTGATCATTGGAGGCGATGTCAGGACTGATGCGCTCGAGCGATCGGCCCTTCGTTATGGCCACATCGGGATGATGCCAGGAAGAAGAATAGGAAACGCTGTCGATGGTCTTTCCCAGTACATCGCGAAGAATGACATCGTCCCCGTCGTTGTTGAAACCAAAACCATTCGACCGGTTCAGGATGAAACAATGGACTGTTGGTGATGCCGTGGCGAGGTGGGGTAACTGAAGGAAGAGAGAAGAGTCGGCTGCCACCAGCATGAAGTC
>JBGPAN010000396.1:0-4517 GCA_041480785.1 Bacteroidota bacterium
CCAGACCCGAAGACGCTGGTCTCTTTCATAGTCCCTTCGGGTGAGCACGCGGCTCAGGTCGACAGTATTCGCTTTGGCATGATCCGTAATCGCACGCTGCTTCAAGAGATCAGTCCGGCCCACTATCTCGTTGAGAGAACGGAATCCCAGTTCCGCGAGGATGGTTCTCACCTCCTCTGCAACGGCATCCAGATAGCGGATCAGCATCTCGGGCTTTCCTCCGAAGCGGGCGCGAAGTGTTTCATCCTGTGTCGCAATCCCGACGGGACATGTATTGAGATGACACTGGCGCACGTAACGACATCCAAGCGCGATCAGCGCAGCAGTTCCAAAATTGAATTCTTCCGCTCCAAGCATTGCCGCCACGACGATATCACGACCCGTTTTCAGTCCACCATCAACCCGAAGGGTCACGCGCTCCCTGAGCCCGTTCATGACCAGCACCTGTTGTGCCTCGGCGACACCCAATTCCCACGGACCACCAACATTCTTGATTGAACTCAGTGGAGAGGCTCCGGTCCCTCCTTCGTATCCACTGATTAGAATGACATCCGCATACGCCTTCGCGACACCTGCAGCGATAGTGCCGACTCCCGCTTCCGACACAAGTTTCACGCACACCCGTGCCCGGGGATTTGCCTGCTTCAAATCGTAGATCAGCTGGGCCAGATCTTCGATGCTGTAGATGTCGTGATGCGGCGGTGGTGAAATCAATGCTATTCCCGGAACCGCTTTCCTCAGTCGGGCTATCATAGGCGAGACTTTATTGGCGGGGATTTGACCTCCTTCACCCGGCTTCGAGCCCTGCGCCATTTTGATTTCGAGCTCTTTTGCACTCGCGAGATACTCCGCCGTGACTCCAAATCGCGCGGATGCAACCTGCTTAATTGCGCTATTCGACCAATCGCCATTGGGTTTGACACGAAAACGCCGGGGGTCCTCCCCACCTTCACCGCTGTTGCTTTTCCCGCCAATTCGGTTCATTGCGATGGCGATGGTTTCGTGAACTTCCGGCGACAGGGAACCCAGCGACATCGCCGCGGTCGTGAACCGCTTCCGAATCTCTTCAACCGGTTCCACCTCCCCGAGGGGAATCGGAGAGCTCATTTTCTTGAACTCGAGCAAATCCTTGATCCCAATGGGACTTGTTTCTCCCAGAGCTTTCTTGAGATGATCGTACTGTTCCTGACCACCACTCTTTGAGAGGTTTTGCATTGCCCGCAATGCTTCCGGAGACCATGCGTGACGCTCGCCATTCTTGCGGAAACGATATATTCCATCATCGCGAAGTTCTGGTGTTGCCGTCTGGTAGGCACGACCGTGGCGCTCGAGTGCTTCCCGAGTTATCTCGCGCAACCGAAGACCTCTGATTCGCGTCGGAGTACCTGTGAAGTACTTTTCAATGATTTCATCTGCGATGCCGATCGCTTCGAAAATCTGAGCACCTCGGTAAGACCCTAGAAGCGAGATCCCCATTTTCGACATTACTTTAAGAAGGCCCTCTTCAATGGCCAAGCGAAAGTTCGCGCAGGCTTGGCCGAAGGAAACAACGGAACCCGCTTCGTAACCGATCAGTGCGCGAATGCTCTCAAATGCGAGATACGGATTCACTGCGTTCGCTCCATAGCCCACAAGCGCGGCAAACTGATGAACATCGCGCGGTTCTCCCGTCTCTGCTACGACACTGAGCCTGAGGCGCTTGTTCTGTCGCAAGAGGTGATTGTGTACTGCGCCAACGGCAAGAAGAATAGGTATCGGAGCATGCTCTGCGTCAACACCGCGATCGCTCAATATCACGAGGAATTTCCCCTCGTCCGCTGATCTCTCAGCGGCAGAACACAAGTCATCAAGCGCCCGACGCATCCCATCTTCTCCTTCAGAGGCACGGAACAACACGCTCAGCGTCGCGCTCAGAAACTCCGGGTCGTCCAATGACCGTAATCGCTCGAGTTCAGCATTGATGAGTATCGGGCTTTCAAGTTCCACTTGCCTGGCGTGATCCTCAGTTTCTCCAAACCAATTGCGACGAGGACCAAGCTTGGTCGTCAAGGACATCATCAAGCGTTCACGGATCGGGTCAATCGGCGGATTCGTCACCTGAGCGAATTGCTGTCTGAAGTACGACGGAAGCAATTTCGGGAGCTTTGACAGAATTGCCAGCGGCGCATCGTCTCCCATTGAAGAAATGGGTTCCTTTGCTCCTTGCACCATCGGCTTGAAGACCATCGCAAGCTCCTCTCCGCTGAAACCGAAACAGAGTTGCCTTCGAACCAATGCCTCCCCTTCCAATGAATTCTCGCCGCCCTGGAAAACCTGCGTCAACCGAGGGAGTTTCCGGATGCTCTGGATCCATTGAGAGTAGGGCTTTTGCGCAGCAACTTCGTTCTTGATGTCGAGGTCCCTCATCAGAATTCCCCGCTCAGTGTCAACGGCGATCATTTGGCCAGGACCCAACCGGCCTTTCTCGACAACCAAGGCATCATCCAGTTCGAGCGCTCCTGCTTCGGAGCCAAGCACGATGAGCCCCGTCGACGTGATCTTGTAGCGAGCCGGGCGCAATCCGTTCCGGTCGAGCGTCGCAGCAACTGTCCTGCCATCGCTAAACACCAGGGCGGCGGGACCATCCCATGGTTCGCTGATACATTCGTTGTACTCATAGAAATCCTTCACCTGCTGATCGATGTCATCACGGGATCTCCACGCCTCCGGAACAAGCATCATCATTGCGTGCAACACGTTTCTGCCAGAGAGGGTCAGGGCCTCGAGGGCATTATCCAGATTGGCTGAATCGCTCCCACCGGGCTGAATGAGAGGTTTTAGCATCCTCACGTCCTCACCCCAATAATCCGATGCGATGTCTGCCTCGCGGGCAGAGCTCCAGATACGATTCCCCTGAATCGTATTGATCTCTCCGTTGTGCGCCAGCATGCGAAAAGGCTGCGCCAGATTCCAGGTCGGAAACGTATTGGTGCTATAGCGCTGGTGATAGATGGCGAATGCTGATTCAAACAAGACGTTTTGGAGATCGGGATAGAACCGATCCAAAGCGGTCGCAATCATCAATCCCTTGTAGACAATCGTTCGACTGGAGAACGAGCACACATAGAAATCGGCAATTGCCGTCTTCAAAAGATGTTTCTCGATTTCCTTCCGGACGAGAAAGAGCTGTCGCTCGAACTCCATGGGCGAAACGTGCCTTGGTTTCTTGACCAAGATCTGCTGAACTCTCGGAGAGGTCAATGCCGCGCTTTCTCCGATCACAGACATGTCGACTGGCACCCTTCGCCAGCCAAGGACACCTAATCCTCTGCGGGACACCGCATGTTCCACGAGCGCCTTGCACAATGCATACGAATCCTCGTCCCGGGGCATAAAGAGCATGCCCACACCGAGGTCAGCAGTATCTTCGATGCGCTCCGCCAGACCGGACACTTGATCCGCAAAAAACCGGACGGGGAGCTGCACCAGGATACCAGCGCCGTCGCCCGTTTGCGTATCAGCCGCGACCGCACCGCGGTGCGTCAAGTTGCACACCGAACGAATGGCTTGCTGGACGATCTCGTGTGTTTTTTCTCCAGCAATGCTCGCCACGAAGCCTGTGCCGCAGGCATCGTGCTCGAAGCGGGGGTCATATAGTGGGAAAGGATTCACTTCACTGATTCTTGTCTACACTTCACCCTGAAATTCGCGTTTCAGGGCCACACGCCCTGTCCGCGCCAATTCCTTTATTCCAAACGGCTTCAGCATCTTGATGATGGCATCCACCTTCTGTTGGCTACCAGTGGATTCCAGGGTCACAGATCGTGGACTGATGTCAACGATTTTCGCTCTGAAAATTTCGGCAATCTGCATGATCTCCGGTCGGGTGCTCTGAGTAGTTTGGACTTTCACCAGAACAAGCTCACGGTCGACAAAACTTTCAAACGTCAAATCGACGACCTTGAGCGTATCGATCAGCTTGTTCAATTGTTTGGTGATTTGTTCGATGATCTGATCGTCACCCCGTGTCACGATGGTCATGCGGGATACGTCTTCCTCTTCCGTCGGTCCGACGGAGAGACTGTCGATGTTGTATCCCTTTGCAGCGAACATACCAGCGATACGGTTAAATGCACCGAACTTGTTCTCGACCAGGATCGAAATCGTGTGTCGCTTGAAGTGTTCGCCCTCTTTCGGCTCCGCACCACTCTTTGAAGGATGTTGAGTATGTGACATGACTATACCCCCTAATTGATTGGGTGAACTAACCTTTGATAACTGTCATCAAGAGTTCTTCCGGCATGCCGTTCGACGGCTTCACAACAGGATCGGGAAAATCGAGCATTTCATTCGCCGTCTGACCTGATGGAATCATTGGATAGACATTGTCCTCTTGTTCCACAACAAACTCCACGAAGACCGGACCATCCTTATGCGCGAGCGCTTTCCGAATCACGCTCTCCACATCCGACGAATGCTCCACTCTAAATGCGGGACATCCGTACGCTTCGGCAAGCTTGACGAAATTCGGATTCGAG
>JBGPAN010000397.1:0-4493 GCA_041480785.1 Bacteroidota bacterium
ACACGGATAGGTTGTTACACCTTGAAAAACAGGCAAATCTCCGAAATCAATCAAATGAGTAATGCATTTGCTCGTTAACCATTTACGCAGCGGCTCACCATAATTTGCGCGCATCCATTTGTTTGCAACGATGTAGGAAAAGAAACCTCCGGAACGAAGAAGAGAAATTCCCCTTTCGATAAAATAGGCGTAGAGATCAGCTGTTCCATGGTACACCTTAAACCGCGTCTCAAAATACGATTTTAGATCGCTCAATAACTCCTGCCTTACATACGGCGGATTCCCCACTACAGCATCAAATCCGCCCTTCTTCATCACATTTGGGAACGCATCCTCGAAATTCATCGGCCTCAATGTTTCCATATCAGCATCCGCAAACAGTCCTTTGATGTCTGTTCCGATGAGAGAATTGCCGCAGACAATGTTGCCCCGCAAGTCGGGCAGGATCGTTTCTTTGAACATCCCGAGCTGGTGCGTCTCCTGCAGTGAAACATCCTCGAGCAATTTGAGGTAAAGCGAGAACTGAGTCACCTCCGTCGCCTGGAAATCAATATCCACACCATAAACATTATTGACGAGAATCTCTTTCCGCTTCTTGAGCGAAAGATGGACTTTGCCTTCTCGTTCGATTACGTCCTCCGCTTTTGCCGCATCGCGATGGTCGTTGTAATACCGTGCGTGGTAGTCGAGCAACTGGCCGTATACTTCAATCAGAAATGATCCAGAGCCACAGGCAATATCCGCAAATGCCATTTTGGCAATTTCTACTGGGGGCTTTCCGTCGATGAGCTTTCCCACCGTCTCTTTGACAATGTAGCGTACGATGTATTCCGGAGTATAGTAGACACCTCCCGCTTTCCGCACTTCCGGTTTCTCTTCCACTTTCACGCGCTTGTCGGTTGCATGCACTACTTTGCCGAGAAAGCGTTCGTAGATACTGCCAAGAATAGAGATCGGGATCTTGTCGAAATCGTACGGCGACGACGGATCGGCAAGCTGGTCGCAGAGCTGGGCGAATGTGTTGTTATCGGGTGGAATGAAGTCCTTGCCATCGAGGATCCGGTGTTGTTTGAAGACAAGTCCGTTATATTTTGAGTCAAACTGCCTGCAAAGCAACGTGAACGCCTTCCAGGCGATGGGTTTCTGTCGCAGACCGACGATTGAGGGTTCTTCAATTCCTTTGTCTTCCAAAAAGCGGATAAAAACAAGCCGATCAAGAGTTCGCTGCACGGCCTCGGTCAGTTCTTCGCTTTCGAGACCGGCATTCTCTTTCTTGAACGCCTTTGCAAGCGTTTCACGGTAACCGTCGAGAAGCCCAAGAAAATCCTCGTCAACCGATTTGTATCCGGCCTTGAATAATCCGCGTTGAGTTGCTTTACTTCTCGGCTTCGGAAGCTCCGCTGAGAATTTTTCTATCGAGCCGTTTGAAACCGGCTCGCGCCCGAAGAGATAGAAAATCTCAGCGAATTTTTCTTCGTTTGCGTACTCGGAGTAGTGAAAGTATTTCAGTTTGCGGTCGAGAGCATTTTTGATATCGGGCCTAAAGCGGCAATCTACCACGTGAAATTCTTCAAAGTCGGTCAGCACAGCGATCGGTGTCCCGGTGTTCCATCCATAACGAATAGCCTGATGATAGTAATCGGCATTGGAGAGGTCGTGGGCAGGTTTCTTCGCTTCGACGTAGAATTTCACGTCGCGGAAGTTCGGCGCAAGAAAGAACGCGTAGTCAGCCCGACGCTGGGAACCTTGGGTCGCAACTTTGTTCTCTATCTTTACTTCTTGTTCGTACGGGTTTTTCTGCCGTTCGTGGGTGACATCCCAGCCGAGAGCGGCGAAGAACTTGTCAATGAAGTCCTGTCGAACCTGCGATTCATGATATGAAGGAGAAAGATAGGCTTTCTCTTGTGCCTTGAAATCCTTGGCGAGCTGAAGAATTTTCTGATAGGCTTCGGTCATATGAAGGACTGGATGTGAAGTCCTGCTAAGTTAGAGAAAGTGCGACAGAGATGCAAAGGTGGTGGCAGTTTCTCTGTCATTACGCCTGATGCAAACGCCTATAAGTCTAAGATCCCGCGCAACACATCGATCTACTTCAGTTTGGAAAGAAGCTGAGTCAGGTCCTCGCTGGTAAGGTGGATGTCTTTGATATCCTGCGCTCCGAGTCTTCGATACATGATCGACCTGGGATTATCCACATGATCGAGGCCTAGCGCGTGTCCGAATTCGTGAACCAAAGCCACTTTCAAATCTTCCTCTTTGTCGAACTCATAGATATCAATACTCCTCCCGTCAAAGACCCCTTTTTCAAACTCCCTCTGGTTCACGTAGGTCCCGTTGAACATCTCAACTTCCAGATTGTATTTCTTCGCGAGCGCGCTGATGCGCTCTCCAAGAGCGTTGAGATCATCGATATTTGTCTTGAGCGAGACACGCTTCTGCTCCAGGACAGCCAATTCCTGGTCGAGCTCCTTTTTCCTCAACTCAATGAAATGCGCCTCACTTTCTGTTCGGTTCTCCCCGTTGTTCCATCGCGTCACCCGGGCGTTGTATTCATCGAGGTGGGTCTTGTAGGCTTGTGCCGACTCTTCGTACGTTGACTGGTCCCGTTCGACGGCAGCGGCTTTCGTCTCATACCTCGACTTCAGCATGTCGAAGGAGTACCCGCTCTCGTCGATTCTGGCCCTTTGTTCCTTCGCCTTCAGGAGCGCTTCCTGGCGCCAGTCAAAAACCAGATTGACCCTCATGAGGCCGTCCCTTCTGTATTGAAACAGTTCTTTTCCGGCTGCGTTTTCCCAGACCCTCTTTGCCTGGTCGACGACTTGGAGGAATCGATCCTTGCTTATTCCAAAGCGTTCGTCAAATGTTCCCAGAGAATACCCTTTCGGAAACGGTTCGATGGCTATTTCCTCGACCTCTGGTGAAGTCTGAGGCGTGGGAAGTTCCGGTCGGCGCATCGAGTCATAGTACAACTTGACGGCAAGGCCCAAGCAGATGCAAAGCAAAATGTAAGTGAGGACTTTCCTTCGATTCATCATAGATACAGATTCCGAATCACCACGACCTAAACGATCAGCTTGAATCGTATTCTCAGAATATCATCGTGAAAATCCGTCGACGCAATTTTGAATGTCCCGATCTCTTGTGTTGACTTGGCGTGCGGCCCGCTGCATGGACAGACATCATAGTCTCCGACTTTGACAATGCGAATGGCATTCCCCGCATCGTCCGGAAGTCGTGCAAGCGAAACGATCTTCGCAGCCTCATCCCGAGTGAGAAAATGCTCTGTAATAGGGAGATCGGCCCGGATGATCGTGTTGACTCGCTTTTCGATCTCGGCGATTTGTTCGGGTGACGGACATCGCTGCAAGCGGAAGTCGATCCTCGACTTTTTCGCTTCAATGTGGGCATTGATGGTCCGGCCGCAATCAAACATACGAATCATCGTTTGATTGAGAATGTGCTCCGCCGAATGCATCCGGGGATCGTACTCTTTTGGGTTTGGGTTGAATTCGTTCATAGAGAGTGTTTCTTTCGACTGGAAGCCATTTCGCGAATACTTGCCGGTAGTTCTATGGCAACATCGAATTCGACTCGGGATGCAATCTACGGATAATCCATACAGAAGGAAAAAGCTCTAGGACATGGATGATCGCTCGTGTGTTGCTGTTGCTCAAAAAGAAAATCCTGGAAGTGAGAATATTCCATCTTAGACAGCCATTGCATCTTCATTTTTGCTTAAGCATTATTGTGGATGGAACCACATCGATCATCAAACCGAGAACGGAGTTCTTGCTCTAACCCATGCCTGACGACAACTTGAAACGAATGATCGCGCTGGCTGAAGAATTCTTCGACGTGAAGAATGACCCCGATCAAATTTCCGTCGACGAAGAGACGAGGGCAACACTGCTCGCAATTCACCCAAACACGATGACGGAGTTGAGGAATGAAGATGGACCAATCGTCTGGGTCCTGGTTATCCCCACAACAACTGACGTCATGGAACAATTCCTCGCCAAGAGACTTAACGAACAGCAGCTGTTGCAGAAAACACCTCCCGGCGACCGGTACGAAGCGGTCTATCTTTGTTCAGCCCTTGTACTCCCCGAGCACCGGGGAAAAGGACTGGCCAAGCGTTCTGCAGTTCAAGCGGTACAGGAAATCCAGAGGCATCACCCGATCCAAGCGCTCTTCGCATGGACTTTCAGCTTGGAAGGGGAACGATTGGCAGTTTCTATCGCCAGAGAACTCGGGCTACCGCTGCGAATACGTTGAATCGGTCCACCGCACCCGCCATGATTTCGGCCCGCAGTGTTCTTCGTCTTGTTCTATCTTCTCCGGACCGAACTCTTTTCAGCACGACTCCTCTTGTCCCCCTTGCCAAGGGGGACGCGGTTCGTTTCGCAGAACTGCAGGGGGTAGGTCTCTACCTCCCCGTGCCGCTCTTAGAGCGGGACACCCCTCCTAAGTCATAGGAGGGGAGGAGTAGTTAC
>JBGPAN010000398.1:0-4490 GCA_041480785.1 Bacteroidota bacterium
GACCGCGGTTGAGGAGTTTCGACAGGCAACAGTTGCGCAGAATCTTCCAACAACCACCCGACCATCGCGTCAGACAGGCGGATCTTGTACTGACGCCCCACCTTGCCGACAACCTGGACACATACGCCGGCCTGAATGTAGCCGAGTTTTGCACCGCCGAGTCGGTCTTCGCCGAGACCAGCATTCAGGAACGGCCTGCGGCCCGTTACGATCGCTACCCGTGGCAGTTCTTTAGGGAGGATCGAAACCTTTCCATTGGAAAATGCTTTTTCGCTGCTCCAGAAGCTCTTCTTCAGCCGCACCCGGATCGGCACATCTCGTGCTTCGTCTGATTCCTTCACTTTGTACCGGCCAATATAGGTTCCCGATCCGGTGGTCGAGTCGCTCGCGGGCAACTCAAGCATGGGAATCCCTGATTCAACGTCTTCAATGTCAAGGTATGCCTTGTACCCCGGGCTTCCGCGGAATTTCACCTCAAGGATATCGTCTTTCCCCAGCCAGAGATTTTGTCTCGGCTCAATCGACTGAACATCAATCACCACAGGTTCATGAATCAACGGCTTCGGCGGCTCAGGTCGCGTAAAAACGAACGTCTTTACCAGGGAGTCCCCATTCGTCGCCCGCGCGACAACGCGCACAGGATTGACCCCAACAGTGAGAGTGACAGAGCCCACGAAAGCGCCGCTGCCGTAAACTCTTACCTCTTTGCCATTGATGAATACTTTCGCGGCGGGGTTTGTGCAGGCGGCAAAATTGCCGCGAGGCGAATTGCTGCGGATTGAGTCGCGTCCCGGTGACACGAAGCGCAGGTAGAGTGAATCACTTTGAACAACACTCGCTGCAAAGACGGCATAGGGAACAAAGAGGAGCAGGGAGAGCAGCTTTCGGAACATTGGAACCTCCTTCGATAGACTTGAGAACAAAGGCAACGTCATGGAGCTTATCACACAATCGACATGATTGAATCGTGAAGGGTAGGCAGGCAATGGTATGCGAGTGTCAGTCTTACACTGAACTCACGGCGCTACTCAATGAACCAAGATTTCGGCAAAGATTCAAGGTGATGTGCGGCGGGAGAATGGCGCTGTCTGTGGACATCGATGTTCTGAATAAGTCGCCACCTAGGTCTTCGTGGGCAGCGTTCCGTGCTGAGACTCTCCGTGGAATTCAATTTCCTTCGTACCGGAACTCGACGGGAATCGAAACCCACACCGGGATGGGTTTGTTTCGATAGATCCCCGGGGTGAACGCGTATTTACGTGCAGCATCCATCGCCGCTTGGTTCAATTCTTCCGCATCACTCTTCAGAACCCTGGCCGACTTTACGCTCCCCCTTTGATCTACCAGCACGTTGAGCCATACCGTTCCGCTGATTCTCTTTTTCATCGCCGCCTCCGGATACAACGGCACAGCGATTTTCATTAGAACGGGGAACACGTCAGGTGTGATACCTTCCAAATCATCTCCCAGAAGGTCAGCGCGAACACTGTCCGGAATCATGATTCCGCCACCGCTCCCTTCGCCGGCAACAGGGCCCGTCTGACTGAGTTGTTCCTGCGTCGGAAATGGCTTGTCTTCCTTGAGCTCAACCTCCGGGACGGGAACCGGTGTCCCATAGTTGAAGTCCTTGAATGCGAATTTTGCAGAGGGAATACCGTGCAGCAGTTCATGCTGCAGTGAAGGAGGCGGACCGAGGTCGGCATAGCGAGCCACAAAAACACGGCCACTCTCTGTTCCTGAAAGAAAAGCAATTTGTGATAACCAATACGCCGAAAGGAGCAACCCGTGAATCGAGAGGGACAAGCAGAGCCCTCTCACAAAATACGGCCGATAGTGCGCTTTCAACTCACGTGCGCCATACCGACGTTCTTGACTCACTTGGGCTTCAACTTGTGACATGATGCAAACCAAATTCAATGCACGCTATCATTGTTTTTCATAAATCTCCACAGCAACTGATCGCGACACAGATGTTCCCGCGACACGGTCTTTCAGCGTCACTTGCACGTTGTATTTCCCCGGCTCAAGTTCGCTGACATCCAGTGCCATGTGCTCCGGAGACCAATTCTCTTTCCCGGTCCGTTCTGATGGTACTGCAATGGAAGTCTTCTTGCGGCTGCCAAAGATACTCGCAAGCAACGGTCTTTTGATCTGCTCCGATGCGAGCTTGTACTCAATCGTATACGAAGTGCTGCCGTTCGCGTCTTTCGCAAGGTTGTACACCTCGAAATAGAGATACAGTGGATGATCCAGCGGGCATTTCCCGAGCGGATTGGGAATAACCGACAGCGATCCTTTGGCAAACCCTTCACCAAACGTCGCCGGTACGATGGTGTACGCCAGTTCAATGTCACTGATATTCAGTGACGAGCCGGAGAAATTCGGCGCGAACACATGCACATCCCTGTTAAACACCATGTTCGCACGAACCGGTTTGGCCTGCCAAGCAACAAAATATGAATCCGGCATAACGTTCGCACTGAACATTTCGATTGTCACCTCGCCCATTCCTCCCACGCGTCCATACACATGACTCTTGCGCGACAAAGTCACCCGTTTCCATAAGGTTGTATACAATGAGTATTGGGCTTCGACATCGAATGATCGCACGGTATCGGGAAATGCTTTTGCGATTTCCGATGGGACGACCACATAACCGATATCCATAATGGTCCTCCCCTTGCTCCCGCGGAAACAGGCCACGGAGATTGGAGATTGGTAGTACCGTATCGTGTCCGCGAATGAGAACCGATCTGTGGAAATGCCGGTTTCGATCTCCCGTTTCCCCTCTTCGGTTGATTCCATCATGTTCTGCGTTGTTCCGGTCGAGGTCGAATACGCCAGACGCATATACTTGTGCGAATACTCTGCACGTTCTTCCCACATGGCGGGGTCAGGGAGAACCGGTATGAGACGCCACTCTGTGAGGTGTGCAGCCAGTGGAATGAAGAAGTCGAACAGCATTTCGCCATATTCTGGCGTCGCAAAGTACAGCCAGGATTCATTTGATTCTGTGGGTCCGGAGTACGATCCCGAACTGAGTGTGTTGATTTTCCGATTGGGCTCGCCGTGGCGCAGGTAGATGATTCCCTTGTCGTTGAATTCTTCGTTAAGGAAGTATGCGTGCGGAAAGTCTATCGGCATCGTTTCGGCCGCAAACGTCTTGCGCCCGAACTGTGCGAAGAACTCTTCGGCATACACCAGACGCTCGTAGTGTTGGGCTATCCGTGCATTTGCCCGTTGGGCAGGATACGGATTTCGCTTCATCCAGAAAGTGGTGAAAAACTGCCGCGCATCCGACGCCGACACCAGTGCATCGTACCGAGCCAGTTCCTCGTCTGAAATCAGGTACTTCACATCCTCGAAAACAAGATCCGCATCTGCCATCGTGCGGATGAGGACAATCGACTCCGTGATAAGCTGTTCAACCGCTTCCGGCATTTTCTGCTTCGCTTTTATTCTCGCCAACGATTGCAGGATCAACTGAGGACGCACGATACCGGGCTTCTCCCGCATCTCATACAGACATGAATCCGCTTCCTCCAAGCGGCCTTCGCAGCGAAGACACTCAGCATGGAAAAATCGGTCATAGTCGTTTTCGGGTTGAAGGATACGCTCCGGGAGGTCACTTGTCGACCAAGAGGCTACTCCTTCACGATAGATTTTCTGAACGCCACTGTGACCGTTTCGAAGGTCCGGCTTCAGCTCAATTTGTCTGAGCGCGAGTGGAATGGCTTCCCGATATTCACGCTGAAAATAGGAGACGAGTGCCAGTTGGTACAACGCATCGCGGCACAGTGAATCCCGCGACAGCACCCAGCGAAGGTGTGATTTTGCTTTGTCGAAGCTCGATTGAGCCAGCAGTCCCATCAGTTTTTCAATAAGATACCGGGATCGTCCCCGCTCCGCGTACGCACAGCCCAGATAGTAGCGGGCATCAAGGCTGCTTGTGTCGATCTCTGACGCTTGCTCGAGAGCATCAATCGCTCCTGACCACGATCGTTCGGCCATCGCCGCTTTCCCAACTCCAATCAATGCGGGGAGCGACGCACTGTTGATGGAAAGTGCAGCTTCGTAGAGTTCTTTTGCAGCGGCGGGGTTTCGCAACGCAAGGATCGAATCGGCTTGTCTGATGAGGCTTTCTACAGAGCCCTTCGTCTCCTGCGCCTGCAACCGAATCGCCGGCAGGAGACAGAGGAGGAGCGTAAGTACAATGTCGAAAGTGCAACGACGACGCATAGGAGAGATCTCGAAAGAGTTCATTGTAAGCTACTGAATCTGGCTCTGAGCGTCAAGGTCGGTCAGAGCCGTTTGCTTCGATAGAATGACGTGCTCACCATAGAATCGACGTCAGGTGACGGTCTTCTGATCGGGTAGGAGGCGGAGTTGCCCCCGCCGTCCTCCCACACCACCGTACGTACGGTTCCGTATACGGCGGTTCCTGTCAACAACGACCTCGAGGGCCGCAGCGAGTTGCGTTCCGTTCGTCA
>JBGPAN010000399.1:0-4484 GCA_041480785.1 Bacteroidota bacterium
AGCCATGCCCGCTCTGCGTGAGGAGCCCGAGCCTGAGATTGAGCGATCGACGACAGATCGCCAGGCCCTTCTGGCGGTCGGTGTCGCAGGAGTCTCCGGTCTTGCGGCGATGATCTACGAAGTCGCCTGGGTGCGACTCCTCATCCCGGTTCTCGGATCCTCGACGTATTCCTACACTCTGATGCTCGTCGCGTTCATCTCGGGGATAACAATCGGCAGTTGGCTGGTGGTCGTGTTCATCAGGAACATCAGGAATCTCTTTGGTGCACTCGCGCTGTGTCAATTGGGCGTTGGTCTTTCGATGGCCGTGATGCTTCCTGTGTACGGACGCATCCCGTACGCGTATTGGCATCTCGGCGCAATCCTTACCCGTTCAGAGGGGACGTATCCGATCTTTCTGATTCTTCAGTTCATCGTCGGCTTTTTCATCATGATCATCCCGACGATCTTCCTGGGAATGTCCCTTCCACTGGCGAGCCGCATTGCCACCCGATCGGTCGTTGTTCTGGGGAAATCGGTTGGGACGGTGTTTTCTGTGAACACGCTAGGAACGGTGCTCGGCTCACTGGCTGCAGGACTCATTCTGATACCGCTCATCGGAGTTCGACATGCTATGGAAGTCGGGTTCGTTCTCAATCTGTTGTCCGGAATTGTTCTGTCATATTTCGATGAGGCATCGTCAAAGGTCCGTCGGGGGGTATTGACAAGTTTGGCCGTGGTTTTGACCGGCTGCACGATCAGCCTCGGCTCCAATTGGAATCAAAGTATTGCACTCACGGGGGTCTTTCGTCAGTTTGGCGGCAATCGCACCCCGCCAGCGAGCTACGCGGAGTTTGAGAAGATTGCCAGCTCGAACAAGGTCCTCTACTACAAGGAAGGGGCCTCAGCGACCGTTGGTGTGGTTGAATTTGCTGGTGCCGATGGGATACAAAATGTTCTTCTGATCAATGGAAAAGCTGACGCATCCTCGGTGGGGGATCTTCCGACGCAGGTCCTCCTCGGCCAGGTACCGATGATGTTTCATCCCCAGCCCGACACGGTGCTCGTGATCGGCTTCGGAAGTGGAGTGACAGTTGGAAGTGTCCTGACGCATCCGGTGAAGCTCGTTGAAAGCGTGGAGATTTCTCCAGAGGTCGTAGCTGCATCAAAGCATTTCGAACACGTGAACAATCGTCCACTGTCCGATTCCAGGGTGCGGCTGTATGTGGATGACGCACTTGCCTACCTCAAGCTGGCGACGACCAGCTACGATGTGATCGTCAGTGAGCCGTCGAATCCCTGGATCGCGGGGATCGGAAATCTCTACTCGACAGAGTTTTTCGAGGTCTGCAAAACCAAGCTCAAGTCGCATGGACTCATGGTGCAATGGTTTCACCTCTACGAAGTTGACGATGAAACGTTCCGGCTCGTCGTCCGCACGTTTCGCTCGGTATTCCCCCACGTGACGGTGTGGCAATCATTGACCACGGATGTTTTGCTCGTCGGTTCCTCCGAGGTGCTGGCGGTGAACGAAGAGAGGCTCGCCGCAAAGCTCAAGATTGAGAAGGTGAAGGCAGATCTTGCCCGAATCCAGATCTCGGATCCTGCAACATTGCTTTCCCTGCAAATGGTTTCTGAAGGACCCCTTCGCGAATACGCGAGTTCTGGTCCTCTGAACACGGAAGATAAGCCGTTGTTGGAACACTGGGCGCCGAAGGCGTTTTTCGTGAATCGGGGAGTCACGGAATTCAATCGATTTGATGAACGCAGGGTGTTTGGCCGTTCGGATCTCCTGCTGGATCAGATGCTGGCAAAAAGGCCGCTGACAGATGAAGAGAAATTGAACATCGGAATGTTCCATGCCGATCCGAACAAGGGGAACCTCTCGATCGCCTATTCCACGCTTTCTGATTTCCTGGCGGCACACCCAAAGGATGCGCGAACGCTCGACGCATTGTCTTCGCTGTGCGATCGTTTAGGCCGTCCGGAAGAACGGATCCGATACCTTGAGCGCGAGGTAGCGCTTGCTCCGGAGGATCCGGCTCTTCTTGAGCAACTTGCCTGGGCGGAATACTTGGCGGAACGAAACCTGGCCACGGCCTTCACCTCGTTTGATGCGTCCCATGTCGAAAAGCTGCTTAAGCGCTGCGTCGAACTTTCCGCCGACACAGTGGATTTCTATCGAGCGAAGATGGGGGACCTCTATTTCGGGATTCAGCAATATCAGCTTGCATTCGACAACTACCGCAAGGCTCTTCAAATCCGTGAGCGCTATGCTTCAGATCCGAGGGTCCCTCAGGACAATCTGCTGCTCCAGCTCGCCAGATGTTACCGACGTCTCGGCGACTCGGGACGGGCGGTGGGCTACGCACTCCAGGCTGCAAATCTGAATCCCCGGAACGAAGAAGCCAGAGATCTTATCTATTCGGTCTGGCTCTTCGGCGGCAACAGCCGGCGCGATACAACTTTGAAACGATAGACTACCTTCTCTCAATTCTATGGCTCGCATTGGTTCTGACCTCAAGCACGACGCCTCGTTTCAGAAGAACACCGAACATCAACGAAGCCTGGTCGAGTCGTTGCGCAGAAAAAGTGCTCTGATAAAACTCGGCGGTGGGAAAGAGGCAATCGAGAAGCATCGCAGGAAGGGAAAGCTGTTTGCCCGCGAGCGCATCGAGAAGCTCATCGATCCCGGAACATCCCTTCTGGAGGTCGGGCTCTTCGCCGCCTATGGAATGTATGAAGAGTATGGCGGAGCACCCTCTTCGGGTACGATCTTCGGCATAGGCAAAATTCACGGCAGGGATGTCGTCATCGTCGCGAATGATGCAACGGTCAAGGCGGGGGCCTGGTTTCCGATCACGTGTAAGAAGAATCTCCGCGCACAGGAAATCGCCATCGAGAACCGGCTGCCGATCGTCTATCTGGTGGATTCTGCCGGAGTCTTCCTCCCGCTTCAGTCGGAGATCTTCCCAGACAAAGAACACTTCGGTCGTGTTTTCCGAAACAATGCAATCATGTCTTCGCTGGGTATTACGCAGATCGCGGCCATTATGGGGCCCTGTGTTGCAGGTGGTGCTTATCTGCCGATCATGAGCGATGAAGCAATGATTGTTGAAAAGACCGGAAGCGTTTTTCTTGCCGGGTCGCATCTTGTCAAGGCGGCAATCGGGGAAGAAATCGACAACGAATCACTCGGAGGTGCCAGTGTCCACTGCGAAATCAGCGGAGTGACTGACCATAAAATGAAAGATGATGATGAGTGCCTGAAGAAGATTCGAAGTATTCTGGCGAAGCGTGGCCACAAGCCCTGCATGCAGTTCGATCGGATACAGTTAAAGCCTCCGGGTCTTGTGCCCGACGAAATTAGCGGAATACTTCCCGTTGATCGATCAAAGCCTTATGATATGTATCAGGTCCTTTCACGGCTCCTCGATGACAGTGAGCTGGACGAGTACAAAGCTGATTTTGGCAAGACGCTGATCACAGGATATGCGCGCATCGACGGTTGGGCTGTGGGAATCGTTGCAAACCAGCGAGCCGTGGTGAAGACTGCGAAAGGCGAAATGCAGGTCGGCGGTGTCATCTACGGCGACAGTGCTGACAAGGCGGCTCGCTTCATCATGAACTGTAATCAGAAAATGATTCCGCTCGTCTTCTTTCAGGACGTAACGGGGTTCATGGTCGGAAGCAGGGCCGAGCAAGGGGGAATCCTGAGGTCAGGAGCAAAGATGGTTAATGCAGTTGCCAACAGTGTTGTCCCAAAGTTCACCTTCATTGTTGGCAACAGCTATGGCGCCGGCAACTACGCAATGTGCGGAAGAGCGTATGATCCTCGTTTGATTTTCGCCTGGCCGAGCGCTCAGATTGCCGTTATGGGAGGCAAACAGGCCAGCGAGACTCTATTGAGCATCAAAGTCCAGGCCATGGAAAAGGGGGGAGAGCACATCTCCAGGGAAAAACAGGCGAAATTGCTGAAGGAAACTCAAGACCGCTATGAGGCTGAGCTTGATCCGCTCTTTGCCGCTGCCCGTCTTTGGATCGATGGAATCATCGAACCTGTTGAAACTCGCGACCGAATTTCCCGTGGAATAGAGATGGCTGCCTGTAATCCCGATATTCCAAGATTCAACCCAGGCGTCATCCAGACTTGACCACTGGGGCGAATTCGACGCAATGTCATGTTGTGATCTCAGAAGTTCCATGAGAATATTTTTCGCTGTCCTGATACTGGTTCTCCTTTTCGGACCCGTTGCTCTTGCTCAGTGCGACGGCAAACCCGGACCCGATGGACTGACATGGAACTTCGATGAGGGAGAAAAAGAAAAATTCGACCTTCTCCAGTTCATCGGCGGAGTCTTCACACCTGATCTCGTCAAGGAAACGAGACAAATCCGAGCCTACATCCGCGACCGCCGATTCGCCGAATTGGTCAAACGGTGTGGGGCAGTTCGTGCAATGGACTTCATCTATCTTAGGGCCCTGAGGATTTCCGATCACAACAT
>JBGPAN010000400.1:0-4483 GCA_041480785.1 Bacteroidota bacterium
ACGACGGAACGCGGCAGGTTCCTGATGGACAAATCCATCATCAAGGTGCCCATCGTCGGACCGCTGCTCCACAAGACCGCAATCGAAATCTACTGCCGAGTGTTCTACGCTCTCTACAGCGGATCGGGAGAGAACATCGACGTCATCCGTATGGCAGCGGAAGCGTGCGGCAACAAGTACATGGAGCATCAGATCAAGACCATTGCCATCCCTATGATGCTGGAAAAAGGAAAAGGGTTGACAGAAGCATTCCAGGCCACCGGCGTTTTCACACAGACGGCGATCTCCCGATTCAACTCAGGAGCCGAAACAGGTACTGTGAAAAACACCGCCATCCAGCTGGCCGAGTACTATGAGAAAGAGACCACCTACAAGCTGGCAAATGCAATCGAAGCAATTCAGCTTTCTGTTTCGATGATCATCATGCTGGTGCTCACCGCTCTGACGCTTGTATCATCTGAAACGGCGACGATTCGTCCGAAGGCGCCGGGCACGATCATACATTACCTGATGTACTACTTCGGGCTGAATTGACCGGGGGCTGTATTCTGGTTGAGGTTGTGTGACTGAGAGACATTGGTACGTAAGGAGAGTCCATCGATGCCAGAAATAGATATAACTGATAAAATCGGTTATACTCTGTTGAAAAAGGGGATCATTGACTTTGAGACCCTTGAAAAGTCGCTGAAGCTGAAGGATTCCGAGGATAACAAGAAGAACCGGAAAAACCTCGGACAGATCCTCGTTTCAGAGTTCGGCGCTGACCACGACGCCGTCTTCCGTGAAGTAGCCAACCTCTACGCGTTCCGCGAAATCTACCTGGCCGACGAAAAGACCGACGATGGTCGTATTGCGTTCGTCAAGAAGCTCGTCGATGGTTTGCCCGATCAGCAGCGGGACATGATGGTTCAGTCGAAGATGCTTCCCTTCAAGTACGACGAGCGTCAGCCCGACAAGCTTGTCATCGTGGCCGCCGATCCGACGGATCGGAATCTTCCCGTTGTCGCCCGCAGTTTCAGTGTGAAGAAATACGAGATCTGCTACGTCCGGCTGAAGGAACTCCAGGGACTAATGGAAAAAGTCGTCCCCGCTCAAAACGAGTTCCTGAAGCTGCTCCAACAGGACGGAGAGATGAAGGTTGATGATGGCTCGAACGCGGGCGAGGAAGTGGTTGACGAAGAGGTGCTTGAAGCTGAGATCAACAAGAGCGCCCTTGTCAACCTGTTTGAGGGGTGCCTTGTGGAGGCCGTACGGCGGGACGTAAGCGATGTTCACATCGTGCCGGCGGAAGGGCGCAAGACGAACTTCCTGTTCCGCGTCGATGGAAATCTGCAGGTCTGGCATTGTCAGGAAAATACGATGCCTGAGGCAGTCATGGCCGTCGTCAAGGACAGAACGAAGAACGTCGACCGGTTTGAGCGTGAGATGACGCAAGACGGGTTCATCCAGCGCGTGATCGATGGTCACCAGATGCGTTTCCGCGTGTCGATCATGCCGATCGTGACAACTGAATTCGTTACCAAGTTCGAGAGCTGCGTTATCCGTGTGCTCGACGATCGAAAAGTCATCACCGATCTCGAAAAGCTCGGTCTTCAGGGCCCTGCACGTGCGTTCTTCTACAAGGCGATTCAGAAGCCGCAGGGTATCATTATCCTCACCGGTCCTACAGGATCCGGCAAGTCCACGACGCTGATTGCGGCACTTTATCAGGTGATCGATCCGACGGTGAACGTGTTGACGATTGAAGAGCCGGTGGAATATATCATCAAGGGAGCGCGTCAGCTGAAGATCGGTCCGAAGATGGGGTTCGAACAGGCCATCAGAGGTATTCTGCGTCACGACCCTGATATCGTGCTTGTCGGTGAAATGCGCGACAAGATAACGGCTGAGACGGCAATCAAGCTCGCAAACACGGGTCACCTGGTGTTCTCTACGCTTCATACGAACGATGCACCGAGCGCAGTCGCCCGTTTGTACAAGATGGGCATAGAGCCCTTCCTTATTGCCTATGCCATCAACATCATTGTGGCTCAGCGTCTCATTCGAACGCTCTGCAAAGTATGTAAAGAACCGGTTGACAACAGTGATTTCGACGACCTGGTAAAGTTTGGATTCACCGAAGAAGAAGTGAGGGCGCACACCTTCTACAAGGCGGTGGGTTGCGAGAAATGCAACGGAGGGTATAAGGGACGCGCAGCCATCCACGAAGCGCTCTTCTTTACGAAGCAGATCAAAAATATGATCCTTAATGCGGGCGAGAAAGTCGACGAAAACGGCATCCGCGAACAGGCTGCAAAGGACGGGATGTGGACTCTGCGACGTTCTGGGATGGAACGCATGATGGAAGGAACGACCACCTTGGAAGAAATTATCTCCACAACGGTCGAAGACGAATAAACCAGCGGCATTTCTCGGGAGTTACTGTTCTGAGAGGCACTCATATCATGAGTGCCTCTTGTCGTTTTTGGCAGATGCCTCGTTGCCGTCGGCAACTCGATTCGATCCGCAGTGAGTACAAGCTCGGGAGCAACACGATTGTCCTGCGTCACAACACTTGTTGCCGTAAGGCCTTACATACATTAGCCAGCCGAAGAAGTTGGGGGAAAGCTGTGTGGCTGGATCGGAGGGCCGATCTCTCCTGGTTGCCAGCAACAACCAAAAGCCCCAAAACAACGCAATTTTGAAGGTTCGGTTCAAAAGGGGAGAAGTCGCTACGCGAGAACAATATGAGGGAAACCTTAAAAATTCCCCTTTAAGAGAGTTGCATTTTCGTTTGGAGTTTCTTATTATCACAGGAACGGGGGAGCTCCACACATCCGTCCAAAAACTATTTCGATAATGTGAAGCAAGCCAGAACAGCCTGAACCCATAGAATGACGACGCCAGTTCAAAACCCGGCGGCCCCTCGGCCACAGTCTTCTGAACCACAACCGTCAATGATGGCTCCAGAGCCCCCGTTTGTAACGGAAGCCAGGAGACTGCTGAGGGAATTTGCTGCTCAGTTGCCTACAACGGTTACCGGACTCGAGCGCCAGATGATGATTGGCGATGTCCTTGGCCGGATGGATGAGGCGGACAAGCAGAAACTCAGAGCATTGTTGAACTACTTCCTCATGCGGATGTTGACGATTAACGCATCCGACATTGATATGGGGGGGTACGGGACTGCTGGTTTGATTTGGTATCGAGTGTACGGATCAAAAAAGCCTGACAAAACGCTCGGTCAGTTCAACCCGGATGAGATGAACTATCTGATCCAGAGCGTCCTCGGTGAGAGACAGCGCACATTCCTCTACGAAAACAGAAATCTCGATTTTTCCCACATGCTGTATCTCGAGAATGGTGAATTCCGCCGCTTCCGTGCTGATGCATACTTCGATCTTGATCAACTCGGTCTCAATATGCGGGCGATCAACAACAACGTTCGCCCATACAAAGCACTTGAGCTCCATCAGAACGTCACAAGAAACCTCAGTCTCGCAGGAACCAAAGAAGGATTGTGTCTCATCACCGGAATCACGGGCTCCGGAAAAAGCACGACGCTCGATTCAATTATCGATGCGAACAATCACGCTGTTGACGCACATATCGTTATCATCGCATCTCCTATCGAATACGTCCATAAGTCGGACCGTTGCATCATCCGTCATCGTGAAGTAGGGAGAGACGTTCTTTCATTCAAAGATGGAGCTGTTCAGGCATTGCGTCAGGATCCCGATATCATTATGATCGGCGAGTTGCGCGATCCTGAAACAATCATGACCGCTCTGGAAATCACTGACTCAGGTCACAAAGTGTTTTCAACGCTGCACACTGCATCGGCGGTCGAGAGCCTCGACAGGATTATCGGAGAGACTCCGCCCGTGGAACAGGAACGCGTCCGGAACCGTCTAGCCGACACGTTGCGCTGCGTGATGTCGCAGAAGCTGGTTCCTAGTCTCGATGGAAAGCGGGTTCTGGCAAAGGAAGTGATGCTAGGGATTCCATCGGTTCGCGCTGCGATCAAGAACAATAACACCGGTGAAATCTACCAGATGATTTCTGAGGGATTGGACCAGGGAATGATTACGATGGAACAAGACCTCAGGCGTTTGTACTTGCAGAAGAAGATATCGTTGGAAAGTGCAATCAACTTTTCAAATAATAAACGCCGAATCCAGCAACTCCTGCAGGTAAATCCGTCGGAGTGATTGGATCGGTGCGTTTCCGTAACGTAGTCCACCATAACGAACTACTCATAACAAGGGACATAGCTCGAAATGCCATATCAGCCTGGTCAAGGCAAAACTGCGGTTGCGTTGTTTGTCGATGGTCTGGAA
The DNA here is from genome assembly GCA_041480785.1 of Bacteroidota bacterium. GTDB lineage: Bacteria > Bacteroidota > Ignavibacteria > UBA10030 > UBA10030 > UBA9647. Next base: position 4,320 of record JBGPAN010000400.1, read on the forward strand.
CTCAAATTTGTCCAGCTGTCGATGAAAGCCGGCAGGGTTACGCTGCGGGACTACAAGACCGTGGCGTTGATTCGAAAATTCGAGGAAAAGCAAGGCGGTCCTGAAGAGGGTGGAACGGACATGCAGGATCTGGCTTCGTCCGAGTCATTTGCTGAGCCGACGAT
>JBGPAN010000401.1:0-4482 GCA_041480785.1 Bacteroidota bacterium
TTACAACTGGATTTTGTTCCCGGCCTCGAAAATGGATCCCGATATTACGACGGCCAACCGCTATGTCGGGTGGTACCAGCACGGCGACATCAAGATCCGCGGCATCGAGGCTCGCCGGCGTGATACGCCGAAGTTTATCAAAACCATGCAGACAACGATGCTCGACCGGATGTCGGGGGCGCACAACGTTGAAGAAGTGCGCGCACTGGCCCCCGACCTGCTGGAGATTGTGCGCGGCGCCGTTGCGTTGTTGCGCACCGGGAAGGCAAACCCGATGGATCTCGTTCTTCGCCGTCACATCACCAAGGAAGCGGACGAGTATACCAACAACAGCATCAGTGCTGTGGTGGCAAAGCTGGTTCAGGAGATGGGTGTGTCGCTCGCGGCCGGAGAGTCGATCGAGTTCATTATCATCGATCAATCGGGAAAGAAAAAACCCGAGAAAGCAAAACCGCTTGCTCTCTATGCGTTTGAAGATGGGTACGATATTGAGCAGTACACGGAGTTCACACTCAAGGCGGCTGAGACGCTGCTCTTTCCGTTCGGATACGATGTCCAGTCGCTCAAGGACGAACTTGGATTGACGCCCCCTGCCCCCCAAAAATCCACCCGGCGAACACGCCAGCTTCATGCGCCCTCCTCGGAATCGGCAAGGCAAATTCCGCTCTTCCGCATGCGCACCGAGCAGGAGAAGGAGCGATGACCCGCACAACGGCAAAAGGCCGCGGGGCGTCATTCAACCCGAAGAACAGGTTTGAATCAGTCGCGATCGAAAAAGCTCCGGAGGGGTTTGCAGAGTACTTTGAAGATCCCGAAGAAGGTCGCAGCGTTCTGACAAGATTCTACGTCGACCATACGCGTTCAATCCTCGCAAAGAACGACAGCCCCGACATCGGCTTCACCTACAGCGTTAACCCCTATCGTGGATGCGAGCACGGTTGCATCTATTGTTATGCGCGTCCAACACACGAGTATCTCGGCTTTTCCTCCGGACTTGATTTCGAGACGAAGATCATGGTGAAGCCGGACGCACCGCTTTTGCTTGACGAACAACTAAGCCGTCTTTCATGGCAGCCGCAGACCATCATGCTCTCAGGCGACACGGATTGTTACCAGCCGATAGAAAAGAAACTACAGATCACGCGTCGATGCCTCGAGGTCTTCCTGCAACACCGCAATCCGGTTTCGATTGTCACGAAAAACGCCCTCATCCAGCGTGATGTCGACATTTTGAAAGAGCTCGCCTCCTTGAATCTTGTGATCGTAACCATCAGTATCACGTCACTCAATCACGATCTTATCGGAAGGATGGAGCCTCGAACGTCCATTCCTGCGAAGCGTCTGGAGACAATCAGCGTCCTGACGAAACAAGGCATTCCGGTCGCAGTCAATGCCTGCCCGATCATACCCGGGTTGAATGATGTGGAGATCCATTCCATCCTTGAAGAATCCTCTCGCTGCGGCGCGCGCCACGCAGGGTATACCATTGTTCGTCTTCCCAACAGCGTCAAAGACCTCTTCGTCGACTGGCTCGACCGCGAACTACCTGATCGGGCACCAACCATCCTCAATCGCATTCGCGACGTACGCAACGGAAAACTGACCTGCGGCGATTTTGGCGAACGGCTCAGCGGCGAAGGGCAAATTGCCGAAGCAATTGAGCAACTGTTTCGAGCCAGCTGCAAACGGCTGAAGCTCAACGAATCGAAACTCACACTTTCATCTTCAATTTTCCGACGTAAGGCCACTCCTCAAATCAGCCTCTTCTAGTACTATCAGGCATTGATATTGCCAGCAGAATGCAGTAGTTTTCGATTATCTTTTCCTGCCGGAAGAATCATTTTTCAAAACTATCAAATCGAGCTTGAACCCGGTGTTTCTCTCCAGGTGAATCTGATTAACCACTTCACGATGGGACAATGATGGACAACCAGGATTCGCAACAACCTTTCGACGAATCACCATCAAGCTCCAGGCGCTTCAAAAGTGTCAGTGCAAAGTGGAAAAGGATCCTCGCCGCCTTCGTTCTCGTGGACATCATCGGTGTGTGGATTCTCATGGTGAGGTTGTTGCAGATCACGTCGGTGCGAGCACGGGGTCTCCGTTTGTCCATCTTCGTCGGAGCTGTTGCGTTTACCGTGATTGGAATTGTCGTGGAGCGCTACCTTCTTCCAGGTATTGTCGCCAGCGTGGGAAAAAAACTCTTGCTTTATATCGTCGTTGCTCATGTTGCTTTGTATGTCTTCTACCCGGCGATTGAGTACTTACGGGGGGATGATGACATCTATCTTGCGACCATTCAGCTCACCGGCGGTCGAAGACTTAGCGATGCGCAAAGAATTGCCCCAACGCTGAGAATTCTCAATGGCAACCAGAAGGCATATCGCGCTGAAGTATCAAAACGCGATGCCGTGCGACTTTCGCATCGCAGCTACAACGTGCAGATACTTCAAAGTCCGGAGCAGCAATACAGGGTGAAAAGGATCAGTTCGCGCGCTGCGGGTCAGCCTAATAGCAATGTCGAACACATGGTTCACTCGGTTTCGTCTGATTCCCTCCTCAACAGCATCCACATATTGGAACGGTTTGGAACACGGGTTGATCGTTCACCGCAGGCCGATTCAGCCGCCGACTATATTGCAAACACCATGAAACGGTACGGTCTTGAAGTCGAATCGTTGCCGTTCAATTCAGGAGCTCGGATGTATGCATCCGCCGATGGTGCTGCTTCCATCCCCATTTCAAGGAACATCTGTGGTACACTCAGGGGAACTGGAAACTCCAACGCTGAATGCATCATCGTGGGGCATTACGATTCGGTGTACCCAACGGTTCCCGGTGCTAACGACAACGCAAGCGGGGTAGCGGCGGTTCTTGAAGCGGCCCGGATCTGCAGTCGATACACCTTTGCATACACGATCCGGTTCCTTGCAGTTGGGGCCGAAGAAGAAGGGCTTATTGGGAGCCACTATTACGCGCAGGATGCGAAAGCGAAAGGAAGGAACATCGTGGCGGTGGTGAACGGTGATATGCTGGGGTATCCCGTGATTGGAAATGTCAACAGGATCTCCCTTGTTGCGGGTAGCAAATGGATTGCCCTCATGGATTCCGCACTTGTCTATAATCGACGATACAACCTGAACTTTCTCGTCGACGCTCACACGTCGCCGTACGGAGGAAGTGACCAAGAATCATTCATAAGGGCTGGATATCCTGCTCTGGAGATTTCGGAGGGGACCGCAATGGAAATATGGAGCGGCCTGGATCCCTTCTATCACACCTCATTTGATACCTCGGACAAGTTGAACGCAGACCTTTTGCGTCACTGCGCCCAATTGATGATGACCATTACCGCTGAAATGGCCAGGCCATTGGCATCCTCGGCAGGCAGCGGCCGCTGATCGTTTAGAGCATTACGCAAGATCCCCTATCTCTCTTTTCTCTCAATTCTTGATTTTTTCGCACTTTCTTTATACAATTGCATCGCCGCTTTCGGAGGGGTAGCACCTCGTGAGGTCTGCGGTTTTCATTACTCCTTGGTTCATCATTATACATTAAAGAGCACACATGGCAATTACAGTTCGCAATCTGACCAAATTCTATGGTCACGAGAAGGCTATCAATGATATCTCGTTTGACGTGAAGACGGGTGAGATACTCGGGTTTCTGGGTCCGAACGGAGCCGGCAAAACCACAACGATGAAAATCATCACGTGCTACATGCCACCGACGTCGGGGACAGTGGATGTGGATGGATACTCTATCGCTGATCGCTCGCTCGAGGTCAGACGGAAAATCGGATATCTGCCGGAAATGAATCCGTTGTATCTCGACATGAACTTGATGGAGTACCTCGAATATGCTGCAAGACTCCATGGCCTGGACACCGCGAGAATGAGACAACAACTCGGACAAATGATCGAAGTGTGCGGTCTCAAGGAAGTCCGTCACAAGGATATCGGCGAGATGTCGAAAGGGTACCGCCAGCGGGTAGGTTTGGCGCAGGCGATGATTCATGACCCGGACGTGCTGATTCTGGATGAGCCGACGAGCGGCCTCGATCCGAATCAAATTGTCGAAATCCGCAATCTCATCAAACAGCTCGGCAGAGCGAAAACGGTTGTCCTTTCAACACACATTCTTTCGGAAGTGCAGGCCACCTGCGATCGTGTGATCATTGTCAACGAAGGGTCCATTGTCGCCGACGGGACACCTTCCGAACTGCAGCAGAAATTTCACAGCTCTGAGTCCGTGAACCTTGAACTCAAAGCAGCTGTGCCGAACGCTATGACAGACATCTTTCCGAAAATCAAAGCGCTCCCTGGCGTCGAGTCTGTGGAGTACGGAGCAGCTGACGGCGACGTTCACAGGTTTTCAGTGTTCTCGGCACAAGGTGTTGATATCCGCGAAGCGCTGTTCCAACAGGCCGTATCAGAGAAATGGGTGCTCCTCGAGATGTCGCAAAAAGCAACCAGCCTTGAA
>JBGPAN010000402.1:0-4466 GCA_041480785.1 Bacteroidota bacterium
CTCGTACACACTTCCGCTGCAATTTGTCGGCATGCAGAGCGCTACGTTCAGCCTCACTGGCCGGAATTTGAAACTGTGGACAGACTACACCGGGAATGATCCGGAGGGGAATGTGTTCGGTCCCGGCAATGGTCAGGGACTCGACTATTTCAACAATCCGACGACGAAAAGTTGGATTTTCACCATCCAACTTTCATACTAGTTTGAATGGAGCCACGTCATGAAAACAATCACCTCAATTTTTCTGATCTTCGTTGTGATTGCAGGAGTGGTCGGGTGCGAAAAGTACGTCAGTGGGTATGACACCAATCCTCTTGCTCCTCAATCTGCGAATGCTTCGAAGATTTTCGTCGGCGCACAGCTTGGCTATATCATGTTTACGGAAGGGTGGTGCAGCCAGCTCGCTGCCATTTGGGCAGACCAGCTTCGCGGAGCCGAGCGTCAGTTCGCTGGCTACAACTCGTATAATGTCACTGAGGGGGATTTCACTTTCGATTGGAGTCTCGCATATGCCAGTACGCTTAAGAATCTCCGTCTTGTGCAAGGTGCAAGTGATGCCACCCAGGGGCTGAAAGGGGCCTCGGAGATTCTTGAAGGTCACCACATGGCGAACCTCGCTGCGATGTGGGGAGATGTTCCGTACTCTGAGGCAATCCAGGTAGAAACCAACACGTCACCTCATTATGACAAACAGCAAGCTGTCTACTCACAGGCGCTGGCGACGATCGACCGTGGAATTGCTGATATCACTGCGAAAGCTGGCGTGACTTTCCAGGATGTGTTTTCGTTCAACGGGAATGCTGTTCAGTGGGTCAAGTTTGCTCACTCCGCAAAGGCGCGTTATCTGATGCATGTCGCTCGCGCAAAAGGCTCCGTCGCAGCTTATGACGTGACGACATTGAATAGCGTTGTTACCGAGGCCCAAAAAGGTATTCTTGCAACGAATGGCGCGGATGACCTCATGTTTCTCCACGGATCAGCATGGAATGGTAATATGAACGTATGGTTTTCTTTTGGTGTCTGGGATCGCGCAGGCTACATGGATGCTTCCGGGTCGTACGTGGTGAGCATGCTCCAGAACAGACAATATGACGGGAAGAGCTCGGAGACCGGGCGGCTGGCGTTCTATTTTGATCCCACCGGCAATGATTTGAACTATAACACAGGTGGAGCGTACGATGCCGGTGCGAGTTATCCCGGGTTCCGGGCATCAGAGACGCACCTCTTGCTGGCGGAAGCGTTTGCACGCTTGGGCAATGCAGGCTCAGCATTGACGGAATTGAACAACGCGCGAGCCTATAACAACGCGATATTCGGAGACTCATCTGCCCCGTTCGTCACTTCGGACGTTCCGACGCCAGCGGCGCTGCTGCAAACGATTCTCAACGAGGAATATCTTGCGTTGATGCATCAGATGGAAGTCTTCAGCCTGCTGCGGCGCGTCAACTACAGCATCAACTACAAGGACAAGTCGGGGACGGTGCATGCTCTCCAACCGAAGCTCGGCACAACGTTCCCGTATCGGTTTCTGTATTCTACCGATGAACTCACTGCCAATCCGAACAAACCAGCAGAAACACGAGGGGTTCTTGACCAATTTACACGGACATGGGCGAACAAATGATTTGGAAATTGAGTCATCGGGTGATCGGACCATCGAGAAACAAGGGAATTGATTCATCGGCTCATTGTTCCATTGAAACCATGGACGAATGGATCAATAAACCAATCACCAATTAACCAATTAACTTCTCACCAACACAATGATCGGTCAGACCATTTCTCACTACACGATTCTCGAAAAGCTTGGCGGCGCCCGCCTGACCGATCTGCAGAGAGGTGCCTCATGAAGTACGAGGTCGGAGAGACAGTAACCCATTACAGGATCATCGGTCAGATCGGGCAGGGAGGCATGGGCGTTGTCTACAAAGTCCCGAAATTCCCTGCGAACGTTCTTCGTGAGCAGATGGAATTTCGACGATCCCGACGTCCTCTGTCGGAACCCAGAGGGGGGTTTTCATGATTGGGCAGACGATATCTCATTACCATATTCTGGAGAAACTCGGTGGGGGTGGGATGGGAGTGGTGTACAAAGCCGAAGATACCAAGCTCAAACGCACCGTGGCTTTGAAATTCCTTCCTGCTGATCTCATTCGCGACGCGGAAGCCAAGGAACGATTCGTTCATGAGGCTCAAGCGGCGTCAGCGTTGGACCACAACAATATTTGCACCATCTACGAGATTGCCGATACTGAGGATGGGCAACTGTTTATTTCGATGGCGTGCTACGAGGGAGAGACACTCACATCGCACATTGCGAATTGAGGAGGCCGTTGATATCGCTCTTCAGTGTGCACAAGGTCTTGCGCGTGCACACGAATCCGGTATCATCCACCGCGATGTCAAGCCTGCCAATCTCATGATCACCACTCGCTGTGAAGTGAAGATTGTTGACTTCGGTTTGGCAAAACTCACTGGTCGCACGCTCCTTACGAAGTCGGGTACCACACTCGGCACCGCAGCCTACATGTCTCCAGAGCAGGCGAAAGGAGAGCAGGTCGATCAACGGACAGACCTCTGGTCGCTGGGAGTTGTGCTGTATGAGATGCTGACAGGCAAGCGACCATTCGAGGGAAATTACGAACAGGTCGTGCTTTATGCGATCGTGAATGATGAACCAAAGCCGATGCAAGACCTTCGGCCTGACGTTCCTGATGCTCTGGAGCACATTGTCCGAAGGGCGCTGGCGAAGAAACCTCAGGATCGATACCAGAATGCACAAGAGCTGATACGGGATCTAGAAGCTCAGAAGACGGGGTCTGCAATATCCAAAGAGACGAGGAGAATTCCAGCTCGCAAGAAGAAAATCGTCTACGCTGCAGCGGTGAGCGTTGTTCTGATCGTGGCTGCAATCCTCTTTTCTCTCCCGAGCAACGGGATGGTCTTTGATTCCATCGCTGTGCTGCCATTTGAGAATTTATCTGCTGATACGACAAGAAGCTTTTTCTCTCAGGGCTTGACGAATGAGATCATCGACAGGGTGTGGCAGGTGGCCTCGTTGCGAGTGCCGTCGTTGAACACGGTAATGGCGAAGGTCAAGCCCGGGATGACGTATGCGGAGATGGCCAAGGAACTTGGGGTGAAGGCGATCCTGAAGGCGCGCATCCAGCAGAGCGGCAATCATCTGAAGATCTCTGCTTCACTGATGGATCCGGCGGCAGACAGGCCGTTGTGGTCACAATCGTTTGAGCGGGAGTATTCGGACATCCTGACGCTCCAAAGCGAGTTAGCGCAGGCTATCGTGCAGAATGTTCGAGTGACGTTGACAGTGCAGGAGCGGTCTCAGCTTGCCAAAGCACAACAAAAGGTCGATCCAAGAGCGTACGAGCTTTATCTGAAAGCAAGGTCCCGCGTTCGACTCTATGCTTCAGAGGACGAATGGAAACAGCTGGTGGGAATTGTTCAACAGGCGATTGATTTCGATTCAACCTATGCTCCTTTCCATGCTCTCAAAGCCAAGTTCATACTGTATGGCTGCTTAGATGGATTCCTTTCTTCGAACCAGGGCGTGATCGATGCTGAGGCAGAAATCCGAAATGCGCTCAGACTTGATCCCGACGATCCCCTTTCCAGGATAACATTGGCAAACCTTCGAACGAAACAATGGAAATTCAAGGAGGCGGGAGCAGCGTACGAAAGTGCTATGAACCTGAGCCCTGCGAACGCAGAGGTGCTCTTCGCCTATTCCGATTTTCTCATGAGAATGGGGCAATTCGAAAGGAGTATAGACCTTACAAAACGCGCGTTGGATATCGATCCAACGCTTGATCCAGATGGCACCGCACTCGTCGTCAAGTATTTCTATGCAAGAAGATATGATGAAGCCATCGCAGAAGGACGCAAGGCTTGTGCGAAGTATCCAAACGGCGTCTGGGTGCACAACATGTTTGCAATGAATTACGCCGCAAAGGGAATGAAGAAAGAGGCCCTTGACGAGATGGAGAAATCGATAGCATTGGGTACTCCAGAAGAAAGCAGTGGGCTTATGCTGAACAATGCTGGCACGTACGCCTTGCTGGGAATGTTCGACAAAACTCAGGAGACGCTCGATAGGTATCTTGCTGTTCGCAAAGGGAAGCCACTCAGTGTTGCAGGGGTTGCTTTTACGTACGCAATCATAGGCAAAGACAAGGAAGCATTCGAGTGGCTCGATCGTGCATACAATGAACACGATGTGAGCCTCCAAGATCTCAAGGTGGACATCTCTTGGGATCGTTACAAGTCCGATCCGCGGTACATCGCGATGCTGAAGAAGGTGGGGTTTGAGGAGTGAGATGAATTGAATGATTGAGTCCACTACTGTCCGGTCAAAAGTTGAATAGAATCAACTGATTTGGATCACTTGGGTTCTGAATACTGTAGTGTATGTCTGTAAGTACTTGATACAGTGGTTCTTTTTGAAAGAG
>JBGPAN010000403.1:0-4462 GCA_041480785.1 Bacteroidota bacterium
AGTTCGCCTTCTTACCTGCTGAATGCACAATCTCAATCTATACAGTCCGTGGGGAATTGATCCAAACACTACGGCATAGTAACAAGACAGGAAGTGAAGATTGGAACCTCACGAATCAGTCTGGAGTTGAAGTCGCCTTTGGCCTCTATATCTATGTTGTCGAGACTCCCGACGGGAACAAGGCCAACGGCAAATTTGCCATCATTAAGTAGGCGGAGGTCCAACAATGAAAAAGAGACTACATGCTATCTCGCTTATCGTGTTGCTTCCGTTGATTCTCTCCGCCCAAAATTCCACAAAGGTGGGAACTTCGGCAGCACAGTTTCTGAAGATTCCTGTCGGCGCAAAGGCTGCCAGTATGGGCAATGCGTATGCATCCATCGGTGACGACGCGACAGCCCTCTATTGGAATCCGGCCGGCATTGCCGGGCTGAACCGACTCCAGGGAAGCGTTGCCCATTCATCGTGGATTGCCGGACTGATGCACAATTTCGCCGGCGTCGTTGTACCGATCGGCGATCGCAGCGCATTAGGTATCAGCGGGATCGCTCTCCAATCGGAAAGGATCGAACAAACGACCATTGAAAGCCCGGAAGGCACCGGGGTATTTTATGATGCGTTCGATCTCGCTCTCGGCATCACGTATTCCCGCTCGATGACAGACTATGTCGATATCGGTGCAACGGTCAAGTACGTAAGCCAGAGAATCTGGAGCGAGACTGCGCAGACTTTCGCGCTCGATTTCGGAGCCGTCCTCAAGACAGGTTTGAAGGATCTGAAAGTTGGGATATCGTTTCAGAATTTCGGTCCTGGCCTCAGTATGTCCGGACGCGAGTTGATACGTCAACTTGACCAGGACCCGGCAAGCACAGCGAATCCTTATGTCGAAACGAGCGTGCAGACACAGCAATGGGACCTCCCGACCTCCTACCGCGTATCCTCCTCCATTTCGCTTATCGGCGAGCATGGGTTTGCCCAGATGGCAGACTCAAGATTCCTAGTTGCAGTGGATGCGGTGCATTTGAATGACAATCCTGAGCATTACAGCGTTGGCGGCGAGTATGAGTTTGCCCGGACGTTCGCAGTACGAGGAGGGTATGTGTTCAACACGGATGAAGAGGGGCTGACACTCGGCGTTGGACTGAAAATCCCGGTCAGCGGAAGTCTGTTCTCTCTCGACTATGCCTACGCGGCATTCGGCCGGTTGGGCTCTGTGCAGCATTTCACCCTGAGCGCAGCCTTCTGAGAACAGATGACGAAACAGAGGGTACATCGCCATTCGACAACCAGAGGAGCAGCAGTCGTAGCACTGCTGCTCCTGCAACTCTTACCTCTTCACTTCTCTCTTTCACAGAACGACGTCGGTGGGCAGATCGCGCAATTATTCGAACGAGACTCGGTCAACATACTTATCACCGACTCTGGACTGGGCGGACTTTCAGTCTGTGCCGACCTCGAATCTCAGTTGAGCAAGCTCAAATCGTTCAGAAAGGTGAGGCTGATTTTTGTCAACGCGCTTCCGGATGCCGCTCTGACGTACAACTCTATGACGAGCAAAGAAGAGCAAGCGCGGATGTTTGATAAGGCTCTAGAGGGTTTTGTTCGTTGGTATCGACCAGACGCGATTCTGATTGCCTGCAATACGCTCTCGGCCGTCTATCCGGAGACAAAGTTTGCACGAAACGCGACGATTCCGGTCGTTAGTATCATCGATGTCGGAGCGAGGATGATTGCCAAACGGGTGAAAGCGATTCCCAACTCCTGTGTGCTTATCCTCGGTACAGCAACCACAATATCGTCGGGCTTGTACGAACAGAAGCTGGGGAAGCTGGGGGTGCCGATCACCGCCATAACTTCTCAACCCTGTCAGCTACTCGAGACGGAAATACAAGCAGATCCGAAGAGTGACATCGTCGGCAATCTTGTTGAGGTCTATGTAGGGGAGGCAATGGAGAAAATCGGCAAGCCACCCGCCGGGACTCTCATCGTTGGCCTCTGCTGTTCACATTACGGTTACAGTCTCGACGCATTCGATCGTTCCTTTCAACAGCATCCTGCATTGAGATACGAGCTCGTGAATCCGAACAAGGCTATGGTTGTGCTCTTTGAGAACGCGGCGGTCAAGGGAAAGGCACCTCGGACATCGATGAGTGTTGAGGTGGTTTCAAGGGTGAAGTTCACTGCACAGGAAGTAGGTTCAATATCACGTTCGGTTGGCTCAACATCACAGAAGACAGCGCAGGCGTTGAAGCATTACACATTCAAAGAGGACCTGTTTCAAGTCAAATAGTGCTCTCAGTATTCAGACATAAGCATTCATGCCCTACGAGTTGCTCATACTTCTTTCGATGTTGGCCGTATTTGCGCTGAGTGTTTTCCTGCTCAAGCTGCCTTCCGGCGTGGCATTGGTGCTCTCGGCCGTTGTTGGGGCACTCGTCGGAGGCGAAGGGGTGCCACTTCGTCATCTCGTTGAAGGATCGTTCGGATATCTTGACGCCATCCTTATCATTGCGACAGCGATGATCTTCATGAAAGTGCTTGATGGGTCAGGAGCATTAGGCACTCTCGGCTACCTTCTCATGAAATCCTTATATCGATGGCCGACAGTCTTATTCATTTTCATCTCGTCCTTCGTCATGTTCCCCGGGATGCTCACAGGATTGTCCTCAGCCTGCATTTTGACTACAGGGGCTCTCGTTGCTCCTGCAATGTTGGCGATGCGAATCCCCCCGCCTGCCGTCGGGTCGTTCATTGCAATGATGGCAGTCTATGGAATGATAGCGCCCCCCATCAACATTCCGGTGATGATCATAGGCGGGGGTGTTGATATGCCGTATATCGGTTTTGAAAAACCCCTCGCGCTCGCCTCCTTCCCACTCGCTCTGATCGTCGCTTTGTACTATCGGGTCAGATATGTACGCAACATCCAGATTCAGGATGTCCTCTCGAGGCTGCCAGCACCGCTTCACACGAAGCATGGACTCAAACTCTTCGCTCCGCTTATCCTGGTGGTCGTACTCATGGTCGCTATTCGTGTGATTCCGCAGTACATGCCGGACATTGGTATTCCACTGATTTTCATGTTGGGAAGCCTCGTAGGCCTTGTGACAGGCGAACGGATTGAATTTTGGCAAACCGCCCGAACTGCAATCCGGGAGGCATTGCCCGTTATGGTGATACTTGTCGGAGTCGGGATGTTCGTTCAGATCATGACTTTGACCGGCGTCCGCGGGTTCCTGGCTGTCGGAGCGCTCAATCTCCCGCCAGCCTTTCTCTATCTGGGCATTGCGCTTTTGATGCCTGCCTTTGGGTCTGCGTATGCATCTGCATCGGTGCTCGGGGTACCGTTGGTCTATGTGTTCCTCGGAAAGAACGAAATTATCGTCACTTCGGCCCTGTCGCTCATCGCCGGGATCGGCGACCTGATGCCGCCTCCGATGCTGCTCTGCGCCTTCGCTTCACAGATCGTTGGAGAAAAGAATCAGTTTCGAATTCTCAGACACAGTGTTCCATTCATTGTGCTTTCGCTGATCGCCGCAATCGCCATGATTGCGTTCGCGAACTCGGTGGCGAAACTGTACTGAAGAGGGTTTGATGCTTCACTGGACGTACATTTTGATTGCAGCATTGGTTGTTGTTCTGGTAATCCGAGAGCTCTTTGCCGAGCGCAACTGGAGGAACCAGATGGCACTTGCCCTCGTGCTCATTCCGCTCTTCCTTCGTATTCTTCACATCAAGTAGGCCGGGCAGATGAACCGTCACCATATCATGGCCGTTGTTCTCCTGGTCGCAGTCGCCCTCGTCTGCACTCTGGCAGCTCGGGAGTTCATGAGCATGAATCGACCCGACGAGATCATTCCAGGACCGGGAGTGAAGAACATTGGAGCCCTGAGCAAGTATCTTGGCAATCTTGCCAGTACAAGCTCGGACGCATCTGTGTACTACCTCGAAAGCGGTAAACCTGGCGCCACCGTGCTCGTCCTCGGCGGCACGCACCCTAATGAGCCGGCGGGGTTCATGACAGCGGTCGTACTCGCTGAACATATCAGCGTCCTCGAGGGAAGACTCATTGTCATTCCTCAGGTTTGCGCAAGCGGCTTCACATGCACAGATCCGCTGGAAGGATACCCACAATCGTTTTCTCTTCAGTCGAAATCCAAAATGCGGACATTCCGGTTTGGTTCACGCGGGAGCAATCCAATCACAGAGTGGCCGGATCCGCTTGTCTATCTCCAATACCCCTCCGGCCAGCAGTTGTCCGGAAATGAAACGAGAAATCTCAATCGCTCATATCCGGGCCGCCCTGAAGGAACCGTCTCCGAGCGGATCGCGTATGCCGTTATGCAATTAATCGATCGGGAGAAGGTGGACTACGCGTTTGATCTGCACGAAGCAGCACCAGAGATCCCCATCATCAACGCGATCGTGACCCACGAAAAAGGAAAAGAGATCGCGGCGAGTG
>JBGPAN010000404.1:0-4458 GCA_041480785.1 Bacteroidota bacterium
AAAAGGGGAAACCTGTAGAGAAAGATGAACCACTTCTTACCATTGAAGAACTATAAGTCAACTAGGCTAAATCTTTGAAATCACGAACGAACTATTGACCATAATGACACAACCTAGAGGCAAATCCGAACCGACCGTGGACCTTGACCTCGCACTCGAGCACGGGCTGACAAAGGAAGAATACGAACGGATTCTTAAGATCCTTGGTCGAACTCCGAGCTATACGGAGCTGGGAATCTACAGCGTGATGTGGAGTGAGCACTGCAGCTACAAGAATTCCATAGCGGTGCTGAAGACGCTTCCTCGCAGCGGCGCACGCCTACTCGTGGGAGCAGGTGAAGAGAATGCTGGCTTGGTCGACATCGGAGATGGCCTGGCAGTGGCATTTAAGATCGAAAGTCACAACCATCCATCAGCTGTTGAACCCTATCAAGGAGCGGCCACTGGCGTGGGAGGAATATTACGCGATATCTTTACGATGGGGGCGCGTCCCATTGCGGCACTGAATTCACTCCGATTTGGCGACCTTTCGAATGACAGGGTCAAATATCTCTTCAAGGGAGTTGTGAAAGGCATCGGTGATTATGGCAATAGCTTTGGCGTTCCAACCGTCGCCGGTGAAGTGTATTTTGATGCCTCTTACGCAGCAAATCCGCTTGTGAATGCTATGGCTGTCGGGATTGTGAAACACAACCAGGTCGCCACGGCCACCGCCAAAGGCAAAGGGAATCTGGTGATGATTGTCGGCTCCTCGACTGGTAGGGATGGCATACACGGAGCGACGTTCGCATCTGAAGAAATTTCTGAGAAATCCGAAGGTAAGCGACCCTCAGTTCAGGTTGGTGATGCTTTTACGGAGAAGTTGCTCTTGGAAGCGACGTTGGAGGCTATTCAAGCCGGTCTGATCGTTGGCATACAAGATATGGGCGCGGCGGGTTTGACCTGCTCGAGCAGCGAGATGAGCGCCAAAGGAAAGTGCGGGATGAGTATTGACCTGGACGCCGTTCCGCTGCGCGAGGAAGAGATGACGAGCTATGAGATCATGCTCTCCGAATCGCAAGAACGCATGCTCATGGTTGTCAAACCAGAATGTGAGGCGCACATAAAGAAGATCTTTTACAAATGGGACTTACATGCCGTGACCATTGGAAAGGTAGTCGATGAAGACCGAGTCCAAATCTATCATCACGGCGAGTTGAAAGCTGATGTTCCGGCGGAGACCTTAGTGCTCGGAGGGGGTGCACCAGTTTACACGAGAGAGTCTCGTGAGCCTGGGTATCTTGGGAAGCTGCATTCTTTCGATCCGAATACACTTCCTGTCCCAGAGGATTTCACGCGAGTATTCCTGAATCTCCTTTCTTCTCCGACCATCGCATGCAAGAGATGGGTATACCATCAATACGACTCAATGGTGCGTACGAATACTCTTGAAGCAAGCTATGATTCGGCTATAGTTCGCATAAAGGGAACGAAGAAGGGGATTGCATTAAAGACTGACTGCAATGCACGTTATGTCTATCTGAATCCAAGGAGAGGTGGGCAAATTGCTGTTGCAGAAGCTGCTCGAAACGTGGCATGCACCGGAGCGACTCCAGTGGCGATCACCAACTGCCTGAATTTTGGGAACCCTTATGATCCGGAAATATACTGGCAATTCACCGAAGCGGTCGCTGGCATTGGAGACGCTTGCCGCGCCCTAGATACACCGGTGACGGGTGGAAACGTCAGCTTTTACAACGAGAGCCCTGAGGGCGCCGTGCTACCAACGCCTGTCATCGGAATGCTCGGAGTAATCGATGATGTGGACAAGGCCATGCCTTCGACGTTTCAGCATGAAGGTGATATGATCATGATCTTAGGGCGCGATCTGGGTGAAGTAGGAGGATCAGAGTATTTGTTTCAACGGACAGGACAACTCCTGGGTGACGCACCATCTATGGACCTCGCCGCTGAAGCGAAACTTCAGGCTCTCTGCCTGGAGCTGTCGTCCCAATCATTGATATCTTCTGCACACGACTGCGCCGAAGGCGGACTCGCTGTTGCACTTGCTGAAGGACTCATGGAAGCTGACCCGTCGCTCGGAGTGCAGATGACACGATTCCCAAGTTCAGAGATCAGACCCGATTTCGCGCTCTTTGGTGAAACTCAATCACGAGTTATCATATCCGTGAATCCGGACAACGTGGACGCAGTGCGAACGTCAGCCACATTCCGTGGCGTGCAGGCAACCGTCATCGGAGAGGTTACTGCGGATCAAACCATCAAGTTGTCCAGCAAGATTAATGTTTCTACGGAGATAGCCAGAAGTGCTTATCGAAATGCGATCTCCAAGGCGGTGGGAGAGTAGAAGGGTGTTTCTTCTGGGGAATAGAAAGCCAGTCTCGTGTTTCAGGTTACTTTACATAATACATATTATCTGACAAATGCTCCCTAGCCTTTTTAGCATCCAGCTGCTGGCCTTATGATTGGCTCACAGTCAAAAAAATATTTCCCCCACAACCTTTGACCTCAAACAGCTGCAAAGGCGCTGGGGCTGGCCCCGTTCGGTTTTCGCCTCGAAGACCAAACCTGCTGTCATGGCAATTGCATACAAACCCAGCCTGCGCTCCTCCGCTCTCGAACCGAATTGAACAGCCAAGATGAGTGCAAACGGCGCTCACAGCGTGGAAGCTTCCATCTGATGCTCCTCCGACGACTACCTTCCTGTTCCCGAAATAGACGAAGCGGCTGCTCCTTACCCGAAAGTTGGCTGCGGTGCCCAAATTCATATACCCAAGACCGCAAGAGCCAGTAGCTGTTGACCATCTGCGTATGAAAGAGTAAGCAGTTGGTCCGATGACCAATGCCAGCCATCCAGCGGCAGTTTCTCCAAGGAAAGCCCGACGCGTCCAACTCAAAGCGAACCGACCTTTCAAGATTGTGCAAGTGTCTGAAAGCGTCTACATCTCAACTGAGCCGGAGAATACGATCTTTGCGGGCCCCGCCAAGCGTATGTTCCATAGTCGATCTCCAGTTTCATCGAATTCAACCCTCAGTGCGTGCCCGCTTTTCGGAATCAACGTGATCGGCGATCTCATGTTCCAAATACGAGAGGCGACCAACGCTGAGGCGACAGACCCAGTCCCGCATGCCAAAGTCTCGTCTTCGACGCCGCGCTCGTACGTCCTAATTTTCAATAAGTTATCCTTGTTCTTCTCAATGAAATTCACGTTGGTTCCCGAGGTTCCGAAATCTCCATGGTATCGAATCAGTCGGCCGAGCTTCGCGACATCTAGCTCCTGCAATGAAATCCGTTCATCTTTCAAATCGGATATGGAAATGACGACGTGCGGAGAGCCAGTGTTCACCGAACTAATCAGAATAGTCTGAGAATCAAGAACTAATTCCCTCTGCAGGCGCAGATCCTGAGGATCCTTCATCGTCAGAACGACTTCCGCCTTTCGCACCTCGGCACTGTAAATATGGCCTAGTGCCTCAAAGGAGTGTTTCTTCGGAGCCAGCCTATGAAGAACAGCATACCAAGCAATACATCTTCCGCCGTTTCCACACATTCCCCCGTAGCTTCCATCCGCGTTGTAGTACATCATACGATAGCTTGCTGAGCGGCTCTTTTCGATCAGCAGCAGTCCATCCCCACCTATCCCCCATCGCCGATCGCAAAGGATCTTCGCCGCCTTTGATGCATTTTTTATCCTCTTGGTCCGGTTGTCGACTACGACGAAATCGTTCCCGGCTCCAGTCATTTTCGTAAAGGCTATTTTCATTTTGCGCGACATGGATCCCTTGGTTGATACTCTAAACAAAATAGCAGAAAAACCAAGAGTTGCAAGGACCTCCCACGAATCGCGAATAAATCCCATAGACGCAGAACCCACATATCCTTGAGGTTGTAGCAGAAAGAGCGATTATGTTGAAGGATAGAACAATTGCAGCTTCCGTTTCAGATTGCCAATTGCACACTCGTCCCCCCTCACATGGTGATAAGCACGACTGAGCCAGCTCTTCGGGTAGCCCAATGCCTCAAAGGACTCGCCCAACAAACGCTGGCTCAGCAAGAAGGAGGTGTGCTTTCACCCATGGCCGTATCCCCCCGCAAGAAGGGAACGCGCCTGAGGTGTCATTCAATGTAGACAACGCGCGTTAAGCACAGATTGCGGCGCGGTTATCTATCTATGAAGGCAGGCGAAGAACAACGAGAACCGATGTTGTTTAGGATTTGACTCCTTTTCCATCTGGGAGCCGTGAATCGGGCATGGACATGCAGCGTTTCTTCAAACAACTGTTTCTTTCGATCCGCCCCCCAAAGCTCCAATTCGACGCTGGCTTTGCGCCCTCGACGAATCACAAAATGCGCGTTTCTCCCTGAAATGCGAAATCGGACATCTCTCACTGCTGCCGAATGTGTGCGATCAAGCCCATCGGCTATGCGCAGGATCGAGGAGAGCTTGTTGATCATTC
>JBGPAN010000405.1:0-4449 GCA_041480785.1 Bacteroidota bacterium
CGTGCTCGCCGACCTCGCGCAGGCGCAAACCGGGGGGAGTGGTGTGATCGGATTCAATCTCACCAATGCTGGCCGCGTACGCATTGGTCCTTATCCGTATTCGAGCGGAACGAGTCATGTGGGGCGGACAACAGCTATTGCTGCCTTGAACAAAAATGCTGTGTTCGACTACAACGAGGATGCAAACAGTACGACGTATCTTTCGCAGAAAATCACACTCCCCGGCGTCGACGATGCCGCGAGGACCGTATGCAACAATTCGTACTTGAACAAGCCACCGAAGGTCCGAGTAGAGGTTACGATCTATTTCTGGGCGGGCACAAAGTACATTATCTATCGGTACCGATTCTACAATGATTCCACTGTAACGATGCCTTTGTATCTCGGCAGTTTTACATTGCCGATGCCTTCGGGGTCGTATGGAGGTGAGACGGTCGCCTATAACATCTCGAAGCGAACATCGTACTTTTATCGCACCGGGACGGCAGTGTACGTTTCGCAAAAACTCTTGAACAAAAATCTCTACTCGATGCGCATACGGGATTGGGACACGTACTCATCAAATCCATCGAGCGATGCCGCCACCGACTCTGTCCGATACCTGATGGCGACGGAGACCGCGAACGATACTCTGTTGACGGGAGGGACGAATGGCATTGTCTTTTGCATGAACGCGGGGCTGTCCACACTTGCGCCCAAGGACTCTGTCGATCTGTACTTTGGCATGGGAGTTGGGGCAACGCCGACAGAGGCGATCGCGATAATGGATTCTGCGCAAGCGAAGTACAGCAAGCTGGTGACGGCAGTCGAGAAAACCACGGCGGTTGTTCCCACGCAGTTCGCGCTGGAACAGAATTATCCAAACCCGTTCAACCCGTCAACACAAATCAAGTTCATGCTTTCAGCGCGGAGCAACGTGACGCTTTCGGTGTACGACGCTCTGGGGAGGAATATCAGAACTCTCGTGAACCAGCAGCTTGATGCCGGAGAGTACGTGTCAACGTTCGATGCCACTGGGCTCTCCAGCGGTGTCTACTACTATGTTCTCAAGGCCGGTTCGCTGATCGAATCGAAGAGAATGGTGCTGATACGCTGATGGCCCACAAGCAAAAGAGCAATCTCAACGGGATGCCCGAGGCGCTCAAGGGCAAGATCCTTGAAGCGTACCAGCGCCTCCCGTTGAACCAGCAACGCGTGGCGGACTTCATTCTGAAACAGCCTCATGATTTGGCCTTCCTCACAACGGACTCGTTGTCGAAGGCTCTCAAGGTGAGCAAGGCGACTATCGTTCGATTTGCCCAGAGCCTGGGGTACCAGGGATTCACGGAGCTGCAGAATGAAGTGCTTGATGCTGTGCAGTCGACGATCCGCGCGCCGGACCGCTACATGATCGATCTTGGGAAGCTGAAACCCGATGAGACTCTGACGCTCGTGGCGCAGCATGAAGTGCACAACATCGATCGCACTGTGCATTACATTGATCGGAACACGTTCAGCGGCGCGGTCGAGGTTCTCGTCGCCGCCCGCCGCGTGCACACGATGGGTATTGGCGTCTCTTCACTCCTGGCCGAGGTTCTGTCGTACGAATTAAATCAGGTGGGAATCGAATCTCAGGCGCTTGCCAGCGGCAAACTTCGGTTTGTAGAGCACCTCGCGTTGGCCCGGCGGGGGGATGTGGTGGTGGGCTTTTCCTTCCCGCCGTATTCGAAGGAGACGGTTGATGCAGCGAAGTATGCCCGGCAACGAGGTCTCGGCGTCATAGCGATCACCGACAAGCTCACGTCGCCGATCACGTTTCACGCTCAGCACGTCCTCGCGGTTCAGACGGAGAACATGCTCCACACGAATTCCATCTCGGCAATTTCCGTTGTGATCAACGCACTGGTCACGGACATTGCGCTCAAAAACAAGCCAGCGGCTTCAAAGATGTTCAAGGAATCAACCCAAATCTTGCAGCAGACCGAGGAGTATATCGACAAGAGATCATTGTGAGAGGAATTCAGAAGCATGGCTCTCGGATAAAAATGGGAAAGTGGGCAAAAGCAGCTTCCGGATCACAAGTGTCAAACTCGATTATGTCAAGTGAGTAACAAATCCTTAACCGTCTTACAGAGGTCCCTCATGAAACGGCTGATATTCTTGCTTGCCATTGTCATCCCTGTGATTGCCATCGCAGGGACGACGGGCAAGATCGCTGG
The DNA here is from genome assembly GCA_041480785.1 of Bacteroidota bacterium. Taxonomy (GTDB): domain Bacteria; phylum Bacteroidota; class Ignavibacteria; order UBA10030; family UBA10030; genus UBA9647. The sequence continues at coordinate 2,199 of JBGPAN010000405.1, forward strand.
AAAGATCACTGATCGGGCAACCAAGGAGCCCCTTGTCGGAGCCAACGTCATTCTCGTGGGCACGTCGCTTGGCGCTTCTGTGGGCGTCGATGGTTCGTACGTCATTCTGAATATCCCTCCGGGAACGTACACCGTTCGTGTGACCATGATCGGCTATACGCCGAAAGCAATCAACGGTTCGAGGGTGATCGTTGACCAGACGACGACTCTCGATGTAGCCCTGGACGCGACGTCGGTGCTCCTGGGAGAAGTTGTCATCCAGGCCGAACGGCCCATGATTCAGAAAGACATGACGTCAACGTCCTACATCGTCACCAGCGAACAAATGCAGGTATTGCCGGTGAGGAATTTCATCGAGGTGCTGAACATGCAGGCCGGTGTTGTTGCCAGCGGAAACACGCTCTACGTCCGCGGCGGCCGGGGAAACGAGGTCGCGTTCCTGATCGACGGCATGTATGTTAACGACCCCGTCATGGGTGGTCTCGCGACACAGATCAGTAACGAGGCGATTTCGGAGCTCAACTTCCTTAGCGGCACGTTCAACGCGGAGTACGGAAATGCGCTCAGCGGCGTGGTCAACATCATTACGCGGGAGGGGGGGGAAACCTTCACGGGCAACATAGAGGGCCGGACGAGTGAGTTCGGAATCGCTCCCTACAGCAGCTATCGTGAAAACCGCATGGACGTGACGCTCAGCGGACCTGTATTTGGAGACGTCTCTTTCTTCGTCACCGGCGAACGCGACGCTCGCAGCAGCTGGCTCCCATTCGGTTCAGACCAGACGCGCTCGATCATGGCAAAAGGTACAGGGAAATTCACACCGGAATTGAAGGGTGTGCTCACCTGGCGCTACAGTGATGATGATTACCGGCCTTACAATCATTCCTGGAAGTATATCCCGGACCAGTACCTCAAAAGGCGGGAGAAGAGCCGCCAGATCATCGGATCGATCACCCACACAATTGCCCCGAACTGTTTCTATGACCTGCGCTTCTCGTATTTCAACCAGTCATACTACTCGGGAGTTGACAAAGACACTTCGCAATACCTCGGTCTCGATGCGTGGAGTTACCTTGCCGACAAGGGAACTGGATTTGAGTTTTATGCGATGAGGGATCCGATCGAACTGACAGACAACCGGACGCAGACGTGGAACGCAAAGGCTGATCTCGTCTGGCAAATTAATAGAAGCAACGAGATCAAGGCGGGCTTCGAAGTGAAAAAACATAAGCTGAAATACTTCGATGACTACGACCCGAAAAGAAACTTCCCGTATATCACCGACTTCACCAAAGAGCCCTTTGAGGGTGCTGTCTATGCCCAGGACAAGATTGAAATGAATGCCTTTGTGATGAATCTTGGCCTTCGGTTTGACTATGCCGACCAGCTGTCTCCGTTCCGGAGCAACCCGCTGGATCCGAATTCGGTGGTAGCATCAAAGCCCAAGCTGCAATGGAGCCCGCGTCTGGGCGTGGCACATCCCATCAGCGACAGAACTTCGCTGCATTTTTCCTATGGACATTTCTTCCAGAATCCCGACTATACACGCCTCTATGAGAATTCTCAATACGACATTAAGGTTCGCGAGCCGATTTTCGGGCAGCCGAATCTCGACGCCGAGAGAACCACTGCCTATGAGGTTGGAGTCTCCCATCAGTTCGGAGATGCCATCGCTGGTTCATTTACTGCCTACTACAAAGACGTTATCGGACTCGTCGGCACACAGTACTACTTTCCCTTCGTCGAGAACCGGTATGTCGGTTACACATTGTACGTCAATGAAGCCTATGCGAACATCAAGGGATTTGAAGTGCGCGTTGACTTGAGGAGAACGAAATACCTTTCAGGTTCGATGACATACACCTATTCGGTCGCAAAGGGGAGTGCTTCGTCGGAGACACAAGACTATCCCGGAACAACCAAGTCGACGCTGTTGTATCCACTAGGATTCGACAAACCGCACATGTTCAATTTGAACGCCAATCTCTATCTGCCTGGGCAAACCGGGTTCAGCCTTTTCGGAGTCTATCCGTTGGAGAATACCATTTGGAATTTCGTTATCAGGGCGAGCAGCGGATATCCGTACACGCCGCAGCCCGGCGGCAGGGCGATCAGCTACATCGAAAGGAACTCCGCCCGAATGCCGATGACCTACTCTGTTGATGCCCAGATCAGCAAGGAATGGAAGTTCGGACCAACCAAGCTTACCATCTTCGCTGAAATCCTCAACCTGACGAACCACAAGAATGTC
>JBGPAN010000406.1:0-4447 GCA_041480785.1 Bacteroidota bacterium
CCCCCAGCTATTTTGGCCCTTCTGCCAATGACCGGACCGCTTATACAGGATATGCGTTCGTCTACGGTGTCGCCAGCGATGACAAGAACGGAACGTCGGTATTGACACCGGACGCCGGGTATTCGATGGAGATCCGATTCAATTTGGCTGCACGCGGGTACAATATTTCGAAGCCGCAGGGAGAGATTCTGGAGTTTTCCATCGCGGTGTACGATGCCGACTGGACCTGGCCCTACAATGATGCGCGGTACTATGCCAACCGTTGCTGGTGGCAGGGACAATGGGGCAACAGCGATGGATGGAACGTCGGCCGCATCTTCGTGCGTTCGGACGTAACCCTTGCGACATCGGTTCTTCCGACGATTGGGCCTGACCTAATCATTCCAAACGCCGCTAATCATCCGGCGCCGGTCATTGATGGGAACCTGACAGAATCGGTCTGGAAGACTGCGCCCAGCTTCCGCCTGACCTATGACGACACAACACTGCGAAAATCGTATCCCGGCATTGGGCCTTGGCGCAGCGGACAGACGCAGCCAAAACTCTCCGGTGCGACCGGCACTCCTGCCGTGATCGATCCAGGAGAGGCTGTCGTCAAGTATTTCTTCAAGGCTGATACTCTCTATGTCGGTGTGGATGTCAATGATCAAGTGGTGACATCGATGGATGATTTTGACAGATACGATGGTTTCCGTCTTACGATCACAACGCGTGATTCAATAGAGCTGATCGATCACGTCTTGCTGAGCCGAGTTTTGGATCTTCGGTTTGATCCTGCCGGCAAAGCTCTTCCTATGGGTTTCCTCAGATTTTTGGATTCTACGAAGAAGGCCCGAGTTGGAGTGAAAATGAAACCGGGAACGACGATCAACGATCCGAACGATGCCGATGTTGGGTTCACAATGGAATTCGCCATTACCCTCACCGCATTTGGCTATCCAAGCGGGCTCGGTGATCACGTGCTGTTCTTCGGTGCCACATTGTTCGACGGCGACAAGTTCACCAACGCTGCCGATGACTATGGTACCCGAACATGGTTCATGCGTGAGCACGATCGCGCATCCGCCCCTGCGTGGTGTTATATGGACCCAAATACGATTGTGACCGGTGTTGTAACAACACCGATTCGGTTGCCGCGCGAGTTTGTACTTCACGGGAACTATCCCAATCCATTCAATCCATCCACGACGATCGAGTATTCGACACCGCGAGAAGGGATCGTGACGTTGCAGGTGTATGATGTCTTGGGTCGGATGGTATCGAACACATCTGCAGGTATGCAATCACCCGGTACGCACACCATCATCTTCAACGCCGGCACCTTAAGTTCGGGCGTGTATTATTATCGGCTTCAACTGGTCGGTGACGATTCAAATGCCCCGATCACAGTGCCATTCGCAAAAATGATGTTCGTAAAGTAAGATCGAACAGCGGTGGGGAGATCTTTTTCCCCATTCCTTTTTCTCCACAGGTGTCTCACCATGAAGAAGAAATATCTTCTAGGCCGCAGAGCGTTTGTCCTTCTCGCAACGATCTTCGTCTTGATCGGTTGGTCGCCCTTGAAAGCAGACACCAGAGGAAAACTATCGGGACGAGTTCTGGATTCAAAGAAGGAACCTGTTATCGGCGCAAACGTGGTGATCCTCGGAACGACGATGGGAGCCTCGACGGATCTCGACGGCAATTACACGATCCTGAATATCCCCCCAGGGACGTATCAATTGCGGATTTCTGTCATCGGATATGGCCCACAGACTGTCAATGGCGTGAGAATCTCATCCGGCCAGACAACGACCATCAACGCTTCACTGATTGACGAGGCGGTAGCGGTGGGTGAGGTCGTCATAGTTGCTGAGCGGCCCATGGTTGATGTCCGACAAACGAGCGCAGTGTCCATTCTGGGGAAAGATCAAATCGGTCAACTGCCGGTGCAAGATCTGAGCGACATTGTCAATCTTCAAGCGGGGGTGGTCGATGGACATTTCCGTGGTGGACGGCTGGGCGAGGTTCAGTATCAGGTTGATGGCGTGTCGGTCAACAATCCGTACGACAACTCATCCAGCGTGAAGCTTGATCGCTCAGTCCTGCAAGAAGTCCAGGTGATCAGCGGAACGTTTGACGCCGAGTATGGACAGGCGATGAGCGGCGTCGTCAATGCGGTACTGAAAAGCGGGTCTGAGGATCACTTTGAATGGAATGCCGAAATGTATGGGGGCGATTATGTGAGTCCGGGAAACACGGCACGGTTCCCGCATATCGATAGGGTGAACCCGCTCGCGATCCATAACTACCAGCTTAGCCTCAACGGTCCCACAGGCCTCGACAAGACCACGTTCCTTGTCGGGGTTCGACGCTACGGGAATGAAGGATACCTGTATGGCGCAAGGCAGTTTCGACCCGGCGATTCAGCTGACTTCCAGAACTTCGTACTGAAGGGAACGGGGGACGGTGCGCTTGTTCCCATGGCATCTACCGATGAATGGTCGGGTCAAATGAAGATCGAAAACCGGTCAATGAAAAACATTCATTTGAGTTATCAGGCAATAGGAAGCATCGTCAATGCGCAGCGGTACCAGAATGCTTTTGTATTGTTGCCTGATGGACAGAAGAAACAAAAGAGTGTCTCGTTTAGCCATGGAATTGATCTCACGCATACAATCAACAGCACGTTGTTCTATTTGGTCAGTGTACGACAGAACTACTACCGTTATACAGACTTTGTGTACGAGGATGTGTATGACTCTCGATATGTTCAGTATGGACGACCGAGGGGTGACAAGAACTACGCCCTGGGCGCATATGTGCAGGGAGTCGATCTGGATCGCTTCAAGCAAGAGACTTCGACCTACATACTGAAATTATCGGTGACGAATCAGGCAGCACAGCATCACTTGCTCAAGATGGGAGCGGAAATGCAGTTTTCGACACTCACATTTGGCCCTCCCGGGTCGCTTGTGGCAAGTACGATCAACGGTGTACAGGTTCTGGTCCCGATCGTCGACAGCTATGAGTATCCCGGTTTGCGAACGTACAAACCTGTCTCGTTCGCGGCGTATGCGCAGGATCTGATCGAATTCCAGGACTTCCTGGTGCGTGGAGGGATTCGTGCGGAGTATTTTGATGCGCGCGCGCAGGTTCCGACCGATCTGCAAAATCCGGCAAATTCGATCAGCGGTACAGGGATGCCTATTTCCGAACAGGTTTCGACCACGCGAAAACTTGTTGTCGCGCCGAGGCTCGGTATTTCTTATCCCGTCGTTGAACAGGGATCGGTCTTCTTCTCGTACGGGCATTTCTATCAAATGCCGGGGCTCGGGCAATTGTTCTCGAATTCTGACTATCGTGTGCTCAAGGATCTTCAGGCCGGAGCAGTCTCGTATGGCGTGATGGGGAATCCGAACCTGAAACCTGAATTCACGACGCAATACGAGTTTGGATTTAAGACGCAGATACCCAATCTGTTCGGATTCGATCTCAGCATGTATTACAAGGATATCCGAAACCTGCTCGGGGTCGAGTTCGTTCAGACGTACACAGCGGCGGAGTACGCACGCCTGACCAATATCGATTTCGGGGATGTGAGTGGTTTTACGGCTTCCGTTGATTTTCGGGGAGGTACTCTTCTCAGCGCAAGTCTCGATTACACCTATCAGATCGCCATGGGAAATTCGAGTGATCCGCGTGAAACGGCAACGCGTGCTGCAGCCGGCGAGGATGCACGTCCGCGTCAGGTGCCTCTGGGATGGGACCAGCAACACACATTGAACGCGACCATTACCATGTCGAAGCAGGGCAATTTCAACGTCACGTCGGTAGTGCGGCTCGGTTCCGGCCAACCATACACTCCTACCGTGTTAAGCAGGCTTGGCGCGAATCTCGAAACCAACTCATCGCGTAAATCGAGCTACATGGTCGTGGATCTGCGCGCCGAAAAATCGTTCCCGCTCTTTGGTGTTGGGGCAAGTGTGTTCCTCCGGATGTTCAATGTATTCGACGCACGCGCTGTGAATGGGTTCATATTCTCGGATACCGGCAGCCCGGACTATACGCTCAACACCGCCGGTAATGCATCCGTGCTTATGGATCCAAGTCGATACTATGCCCCGCGCCGCATCGAACTGGGAATTTCACTGAATGGCTCCAGCCGCTGAGGTATTCATATGATTGACCGAACAATGATTCGATTCCTCACCTTGGTTTCTGTGGCTTTGTGGAGTGCACTCACAGCCCTTGCTCAAGTGATGTTGCCGGTTCCGGACTCCCTTCGTGGCAAGATCGATGCCGAACGCTCCGGCATGCACGATGCAGCAAATATCAGAACGATCTTCTACAACTACGGCATGGTCGGCGACTATCCACCGGATCCCGGCAATGTCGATCTTAGTGTTTTCCACTCTGTCGAAGTTCCGAAAGGCAGTGGGGTGAATTATAGCGATGGGATCACTCC
>JBGPAN010000407.1:0-4435 GCA_041480785.1 Bacteroidota bacterium
TCAGCCGTCGAGGTCCTGACGGATTCGTTTGCAGCGGTGGTCTGCTTCATGCTTTCCCGGGCCTCCTGGACGTTCGTGCAGGGAGAGATCGCGGATCGACGCGTTCTGTTCGGAGATATTCCTTCCTGGTATGCCCAGGTTATCATCCCCATCGGCTTTGGTCTGCTGGTCGTACATTTTGCGATCCGGGCGCTGCTGCACGTGTGGGTTGTCGCGGGAAAGGGGGAAGTAGAATGAGCGTTTGGCTCTTCGTCATCATCATCCTACTCTTTGCCTTCCTCGGCGCACCACTGTTCACGATTATCGCGGCTATCGGATTATATGCATTCACGTCTGCCGACATCGACACGTCGGCACTGATCATCGATCTCTACAAGATCGCAGATACGCCGACACTCATTGCAATACCGCTCTTCACCTTTGCCGGCTATTTGCTCGCTGAAAGCAAAGCTCCAAAGCGCCTCGTCGATCTTGCGCAAGCTCTCTTTGGATGGATGCCGGCCGGTCTTGCGATCGTCGCTCTCGTCACCTGTGCATTGTTTACGGCATTCACCGGCGCATCAGGCGTGACCATTGTTGCGCTGGGTGGCCTTCTCTATCCTATCCTTCTGAAGGAAAAGTACCCAGAGCAATTCTCCCTCGGCCTCGTGACAGCTTCGGGGAGCATCGGACTTCTTTTCCCTCCGAGTCTTCCGATCATTCTCTACGGATTTGTTGCCAAGGTCAGCATTGATAAGCTGTTCGTCGCCGGACTAATTCCGGGGATCATTCTTATCGCTTTCCTGTCGATTTACAGCCTTCGAGTGAGCATCAAGGCAAAGGTGCCGAAGACAACATTCGAATGGAAGAATGTGGCGAAAACACTGAGGGCAGCCGCCTGGGAGCTCCCGCTGCCGTTTATCGTCATTGGCGGCATCTATGGGGGCGCGTTCACGGCAACAGAAGCGGCGGCGATCACCGCGTTCTATGCGTTCGTTGTTGAGGTCTTTATCTACAAGGATCTGCATTTCTTTCGTGATCTTCCGCGCGTCATGAAGCGCAGCATGATTCTGGTCGGAGCAATCCTGATGATTCTTGGGTCGGCTCTCGGCCTCATGAACTACCTTATCGATCAGCAGATCCCGCAACGGTTGTTCGAGATTGTTCAGCAGCAGATCAGCAGCAAGATTACCTTCCTTCTGATCCTCAATGGCTTTCTCATCATCATTGGGATGATGATGGAGATCTTTTCTGCGATCGTCTCTGTGCCGCTCATTCTTCCGATTGCGCAGCAGTTCGGTATCGATCCTGTTCATCTTGGCATCATCTTCCTTACGAATCTGGAACTGGGCTATCTCATGCCGCCGATGGGGCTGAACCTCTTTCTGTCGAGTCTGCGATTTGAGAAATCGATTTTCCATCTGTCAAAAGCAGTTTTCTGGTTCATTATCATGGAGGCAGTTGCACTGCTTGTGATCACGTATGTGCCCGAATTGAGCCTCTGGCTCCCCCGCGTTCTGGGAACTCAATGACCAATGTAATGGTTAAGGAGACTCTGGAATCTCTCTACACGTACTTTCGAAAGGAGTGAATTGCCATGTTACCCAAAAAAATGCAGGATGCACTGAACCAACAGATCAACGCCGAGCTTTTCTCGTCGTACCTTTACCTCGCGATGTCGGCGCATTTTGAATCCGTGAACCTGCCCGGTTTCGCGGCCTGGATGAAGGTCCAGAGTAATGAAGAGACCGAGCACGGAATGAAGCTGTATCATTACGTCTTTGAGCGGGGCGGACGAGTGCTCCTGGATGCCATTGCCAAACCGGTGGCTGAGTACAAAACTCCCCTCGATGTCATGAAGAAGGTGCTGGAGCACGAAAAAAAGATTACAGCGTCCATTGAAGCTCTCTACGATCTCGCCCTGAAAGAGAAGGATTATGCGACGCAGGTCATGCTCCAGTGGTTCATCAAAGAGCAGGTGGAAGAAGAGAAGAACGCGTCCGACATCATCGAGTTGTTGAAAAGCATCGGTGACAATCCGGCAGGATTGGCGATGGTTGATCAACGTCTGGGATTCCGGAAAAAAGGCTGATCTCAATCTTTCAGTCTGATGAAAAGAAAAAGCCCGATCGTGTTTTGATCGGGCTTTTTGTTGGTTGAACGCTTGTGAACGAATTCATCGTCCTCCGAGGAACCTCAGCATCTCATCAGCAACAAGTCTGTTTCCGGCGTCATTGAGATGGACGCCGTCCGTGGTAAGAACATTCTTCTCGCTGTTCTCTTTGTTGTGCGCCGTGAGGTACGCAATGAAAGCCTTCCGAAGATCACAGAGGCGGATCCCCTGATCGAACGCAATCTTGCGACCAATCGCACAATACTGCTCGAGCATCGGGTCCTGTGGATTGGTCCCATCGAATTTCTCTCCGATCACACTTGGCGTGCACAGGACGACTTCGGCGCCAGAGTACTGAATCCGGGCAATAATCTCCCGCAACCGTCGTTCAAACTCTTCTTTCGTTGTTCCCTTATGGTTCGCCAGCGCCCAATGCCAGACGTCATTAATCCCTATGTAAATGACAACGATTGTGGGTTTTCTTTCGATCACGTCCTTAGCGAGCCGATTCTCAAGATCTGTCACTTTGTTTCCACTGATTCCAGCGCCGACGATCTCAAGTTCGAGGTCCGGATGTCGGGCGCTCAGATCTGCCCGGAGAAGCGCGACATACCCGTTGGGTTTCACACCAAGCTCCGTAATGGAGTCACCCAGAAAAAGGATTCGTCCTCCTTTGCGTAGCGACATTCGTTCCCCCGTGCAGCTTGTCATTGTGGCGGCGAGCACCAGGAGCAACGACACGCTCCGAGTGGTTCTCATGATAAACTCCGGATAAGATTGGTTTGAACGTTCAGGCTTGTGCAGCTAACCCTCAAGAAGACACAAGACGAGAAGCGGATGAACCACGGTAGGATTTTTTTGCTTCAATCACAATTTGCGCGGGGGCGAGGTGAACATTCATGCTAGGGTCGCGTGGACTTCGTCACCGACAGTGAGCATTCCCTGTGTGTCGTGGGTTAGGTTCTGCCCGAAGTATACCTTGCCTCCGATGGTTCTGTAGGAACTGAGTGTGAGTATCGGTTCAGAAGCGCGGATTCCCGTATCCTGGTTCACCGTCGGAACGGTGCAACGCGAGCAGGGTTTCGCAACACGGAAACGGACACTTCCTATTGTCACCGTTGCCCACGTATCCTCTTCGTAAGCGTTGCATCCTTCGAGGACAAGATTTGGGCGGAAGCGATTCATCGGGACCGGCTCGGCGAGACGAGAATTGAGATCATTGAGAGATGCCGGCGAAATCAGCATGAACGGAAACGCATCGGCGAAACTCACGAAAGTTTTTTGCGGAGCGTATTTCGGATTCACGAGGCGTTCCGTCTGGTCAGGCATGAAGACAAGTCTGCAAGGGCGTGAGAGCATCTTCGTAAACCACGAGGCTGCTTCCTGTCCGGCATCCATCGCATCGAAGGAATCGTCCCACACACATACTCGCAGGGTGTCACCTGACTCGGGTCTCAAGGGAATACGCAATTCGTTCATGCCCTCAGCCTTCACACTTAGGTACGAAGAGCCCAACTCCGCTCGGATGAGCGCCATCCGGGGAATGGAGCGTTGCGTGAGGAATTTGCCCTGTTTGTCGATGACCATCCATCGCCGGTCATGTTCGAGACCCCGGATATCCACACGAGCCGAAGAGAGCGAAATGCCCCGTGCAGACTTGATCGGATAAATGTGGAGTTCAGAGAGTCGGAGCGACGGCACGATTGTTACTCTGCTTTCAGAAGACTGGCTGTGGATGTTTTGACGCATTCAAATGCAAGGTCGTACGCGCCTTCAGAAAGAAACTCATTGTGCATCGAAAGTCATCTCTCCGTTTCGGCATCTACAAAGATCCCGTTGCGCCAAAGGTGATCCGCAAACTGATGATCTCCGGCGTGTTGCCGAGGCGGACCGGCGGTCCCCACGTTCCCACGCCGCTCGATACATAAAAGTGTGTCTGGCCTTTCTTCTTGTATCCCCAGCTGACTTCGTAGATGGCTTCCGTAATCCAACCGAAGGGCCAGATCTGCCCGTGGTGTGTGTGGCCGGAGAGCTGAAGGTCAACGCCGGCGTCCACCGCTTCATTCAAGCCAATAGGTTGGTGATCCATCATGATGATGGGAAAACGTTTGTCCACGTTGGCCATCAATTCCGCGAGAGGTTTTCGTCTCTTCCCTGCGAATTGCGAGATGCTTCGGTCTTCTCTTCCCACCAAAGTGATGCTTCCATTTACCGTCACGACTTCATCACGGAGCACTCTGATGCCGTGATCCATGAGATACTTGTATGCTTCCTCCACTCCGCCGATATATTCGTGGTTGCCGGTGACAGCATAGACTCCGTATTTGGCTTTGATTGTGCGAA